>JAUIEH010000176.1 GCA_030428405.1 Alphaproteobacteria bacterium | reverse complement strand
GACGGTGGGCGGCGTTGATTCCTCCGAGCGGATGACTTCCGGCATCAGCTCCTCGGGCACGCCCATGGCGCGCGCGACGCCGTCGGCGACGCGCTCAATGCCCGACAAGAGCTGCTCGCGCACTTCGGGATCATCGGAACGCACCGTCAGCTGCATCTCGACGCGGTCGCCGATAATGTTGTGCTTGCGGCCGCCGTGAATGGCGCCGACGGTGATGACGCCAGGGCTTAACGGCGCAATATTCCGTGCAACGACGGACTGCAGCGCCACCACGATCTGCGCCGCCGTCAGCACGGGATCGACGCCGCGATGGGGCGATGCGCCATGCGCGCCAACGCCATGCACGACGATGTCGACCGAATCCGAGCTGGACGCCACGGCGCCCGGCTGCACCTCAAGCATGCCTTCGATATTGTCGGCGCTGACATGAAAAGCGAGCGCATAATCCGGACGCGGAAAGCGCTCGTAAAGTCCGTCTTCGAGCATGGCGCGCGCGCCGCCAATGCGTTCTTCAGCAGGCTGACCGATAAGCACGAGCGTGCCGGACCATTCATCGCGTCGCGCCGTCATCTGGCGCGCCGTGCCGACAAGAGCGGTGATGTGCACGTCGTGGCCGCAGGCATGCATGACAGGTTGCTCGATGCCCGCCTGATCGACCTGGCGCGCGGTCGAGGCGTAGTCGAGCCCGGAATCTTCCTCGACCGGCAGACCGTCCATATCCGCACGGATCATCACCGTCGGGCCGTCGCCGTTCTCGAGCACTGCGACGACGCCCGTGCCGCCGACGCCTTCGGTCACGTCATAGCCAAGCGCGCGGATTTCCTCGGCGAGCCGGGCGGCGGTTTCGGTCTCGAGGAAGGAAAGCTCCGGGTTCTGGTGAAAGTGCAGGAACAAGGGCCCGAGATTTTCCGCGTAATCCGCTTCGACAGAGGCGCGCAGCGTTTCCTGACCCCAGGCGGGGGCTGCGAGCATGACGAGTGCGGAAGCGGCGAGCAGCGTGCGGCGCATGAGACGATCTCCAGAAAACAATCAGCGAATGGATTGCAGGAACGCTAGCCCTCGCCCCCAAACCACGCAATGGCGCGCGACCAACGGCGTCGTCCGGCGCGCGCGACGAGCGCCATAAGCGACGAAGGACCGTTAGTCGCGAGGGGTGCGCAAAAGGCGCCACAAGAACGGCGCCGGCCAGATGAGCAGATACAGGTTCGGCGCCCACCAGGCGGGATCGAAATCGCGCATCAGCGTCCAATAGCTCAGCGCCATCAGTCCCGCGCACATGGTCAAGGTCAGCGAGACCGCAGCCCAGATGCGCCAGCTCGCCTGCCCGCGCCGCTCGGCGCGCAAGGCCTGCAGCCCGCTCAGCGACAATAAGAGGTCTAGCGGAAAGAACGACCAGTTCCAGGCCACGACATGCGGCTCGTGATAATTGCGAAACAGCCACTCGCCAGGCACGTCGATGACCGAAGCCGCCATCAGGCCGGCGACGGCCCAATAGGCCAGCATGCCCAAATCAGTGACCAGCATCAGCGCGCGCCGGACCATATGCGCCTCCGGAGTGTGACGAGAGCGTTCTGCGTACACTGCTGCGTCGCGTGCAGGACAGACCGCAGTCGACCCGGCGCACTGGCCGCGCGTGCGGGCTTTGCCTAAGCTCGCGCGAAAAGCGAGTGCGCAGGAGCCGCGCGTGGCGGACGACGAAGAAAAGCTCAGTCCGGAAGAGCGCTTCTGGAAGCGCTGGTGGGAACAGGATTTTTCATGGGCGGGCCTCGCCGCGCTAGATGAGGATCGCTATCCGAAACGTCCCTGGATCGGTTGGGAGGTGGTCGGCGACCGCGTGCGTGTCGCGCAGGTGGATTACAGGGGGCGGACTGTTCCGATTGCGGGAGGCGAGCCTGCAACGCTGCAGGATTATTGGCGGACGCGGTTTGAGTTGATTGAGGATTCCATCGCCGAGGACGCGATTTCGCATCCGTTGATCGATGCCGACCAACTAATCGCCGATGGCTTGCTCGTCGATATCGGGAGCGGCGGCGAGAAAGACCTTTGGCACGTCGCGCATCTTCCCTTTACGGATAAAAACGGCGCGCGAACGCCCAAGGCCGATTGGAAGGAGGCCGACTGGGCTACGCTGGAGCGCGTCGTTGAACAGCGTCTCCGCGCGACGCGACCGAGCGACTTTAATTTTCTTGGCCGCCCCTCAAGTCCGGACCAGCGCGCGCAACTCACCGGCGTGGTTCTAAGAGCGCTTTCGCTGCCAGACCGTTTCGAACGCGCGCCGGAGGACGCCGATCCGGCCGAGCTGGCGAAAAAGAGCGACGTCGCGACTCGCAGCGTGCTGCGATGCACATTCAATTTCGCCTGGCTCCGACAAACACAATTGCAGTCGGCGGTGATCCTTTCCCCCGTTTCAAGCGTTAGCGTCTTCTTCGCCGGAGACGCCGACTTCGAGCGCGCCGCCTTCGCCGGCAACGCCTGGTTCCAGCGCGCCGCCTTCGCCGGAGACGCCGACTTCCAGCGCGCCGCCTTCGCCGGCAACGCCTGGTTCCAGCGCGCCGCCTTCGCCGGAAACGCCTGGTTCCAGCGCGCCGCCTTCGCCGGAAACGCCTGGTTCCAGCGCGCCGCCTTCGCCGGAGACGCCTGGTTCCAGCGCGCCGCCTTCGCCGGAACCGCCCGCTTCCAGCGCGCCGCCTTTCTGAGCCTCGCTGATTTCTCCAGCGTGATTGATATCGTGCCCGAGGACGCCCGGCGCGCTGCGACCATCGACGAACCCGACCCAGAGCCGAGCGTTCAAACCCTCATCAAGGACGAGAAATTCGGTGTGGCGAATGGGATCGGCGCCCTTGCCAGCCCCGCCCTGTTCAACGGCGCTCAATTCTGGAGCAAAGCGGATTTTTCCAATCGCCGTTTTTTGGCGCGCACTGATTTTGGCGCCGACGAAGAGGCTGCGATATCCAGCGCGAAATTTTACGATCGCATCCTCTTTCATGACGCGGCGCCCCATGGCGACACCAATCTCAGCGACGACAATGTCGCGGCCGTAGTCGGCGAAACGCTGCCCTGGCCGACGCCGTGCGACAATGAATGGCTCGCGGACTTGCTGAACCGCACACGGGACGAGGACGAAGTTGTTGCGGCCGATGCTCTGCCTTGGCCAAGCCTTCGTCAGACAATGGATTATTTTTCAGCGGAAAATGACGAGGACCGCGAGCAAGCCGCGCAACGCCTGCCTGAAGGCGTCGACCTGCAAGCGCTGCGGTGGGTTTGGAGGGCGTGGAAGACAAAGAGCGAGGACAAGCCCGAACCAGCCGAATTTGAGCGGGACTATCGCCGCCTCAAGCTCCTGATGGAGAACGCCCAGGCGCGCAATGAGGAACAGGATTTCTTCGCGCTTGAGCTGCGGGCGCGCCGTCTACGGAGGAGCGGCGTCTCGCGGCTCGAGAAAATATCATCCTATCTGTTCGAGTGGCTCTCCGATTTCGGGCGCGACCTGTTTCGGCCCATGGTCGCCTTGGCCGCGATCACGATCTTGTTCGCTGCGGCCTATGGCGTTGTCGGCGCCGTCACCCCGCCGCTGACCGGCGAGGACGCGCAAGCGCGTTTGGACCGCGAAGCCGGTCCCGACGCGCCGCGGCTATGGGGTCCAAACGCCGTCGACGACGTCACGCGCGTTCGTCTTTATGCGATGTACCCGGCGCTTTATCAGGAAAGATTCGACGCGTTCGAGCCGATGCGCGTCGATTCGACGGACCCTCACCCTTCTCCATGGCGGCCGAATTTCGATGCCTGGCGCGAGGCGCTCGCCATCTCCGCGGGGCGCACGGTCTTGCCCTTCACCGATTCTGGTCAGCGTTTTCCCTGGTGGGCGCGCGCGACGCGGCTGCGGCCGGGCTTGACCGGCCTCATAGGCGGGCTGCACCGGGTGTTCGCGATCATCCTGATTTTCTTGCTGGTGTTGACGCTGCGCCGCCGCTTCCAGATCAGCTGACGACGCTGATGGAAAAGGAGACCGGACGACGACCCGGAGCAGAACTCGTTACGGCTGCTTCCTTCCGGACCTGACCGGGTTGGCGAGGGCTCCGTCCGCCGCCGGCCTCCCGCGGCTACATATCACCGCGATGGCCGGTCCTGGCAAGTGCCGGCGCTGAGGGGCGCAACGAACCCGCGCAGGCGCATCGGGCCGCAGGCCCCAGCTCATTTGTCCTGAAGCGCGCGCCAGCGCGTCTGGGCGTCTTCAGACCAGACGTCCTTGGGCGGGTAGAACTCGGCGAATGCGGGCTTGCCGGCCGGCAGCGCGACCCAGTCGAGCTTCGTGCTCGTATAGATATGCACGTCCGGCTCAACCGAATTGGGCTCATCCAGCGTGCCCGCGCGAATGAAGCGGGTCTTATCGCCCATGCCCGAATAATTGCTCCACACCGCGACCTTGCAGTCCGGACAGCGCGCGATCATCTGGCCCTTGCCGCTGGCGGACGGGGTCTTGATGAGCTCCGGCTCGCCCTTGAGATGCTCGACGCGGTCGGACTCGATGATGAAGTTAATGACGAAGGCGGAACCGGTTTCGCGCTGGCAATGGCCGCAATGACAGCAATGCACGATCATCGGCGCGCCCGTCGCGCGGTATCGCACCGCGCCGCACGCACAGCCGCCGTCTCTGCTTTGGTCTGAACCGCTACTCATCACGCAGCCTCGCAACAAAGAGTGAGGCGTTCATGTTCGTCTTTGCGAACGCTTAGAGCAACTCGCCCGTCATCGCATCGAAGCGCAAGCTCCGTCCGTCGACGGTTTCGGCGACGACGACGGGCCCCTCGCCGGCGCCATAACCGTCTGAGAAGCGCGGCGGACGCGTGAACACTGTGTAGTGCGAGACGGAGTTGGAAATCGCATCCGGCGCGCCGCCGGATATTTCGAGCGTCGAGTAGGAACGCAAAAGCGCGCCCGCACGATAAAACGCGATGGCGAGGTCGTCTTCGCTCGCCACCCGGCCGCGATGCCAGGGACCGAGCCTCACCACGATCTCATCGCCAGGCGGCCCGCAGCGCACGAAGAGCTGCTGGGCGAACCAGTCATATTCGTGGACGAGCACGTCGCCACCGGTCTGTGTACGGTAAATTTGCGTGCGCCCCTGCTGGCGCTGGTCCTGGTAGGGATCGAAGTCATGCGCCGGCGTTGCGCGCGCATAGCACCGGCCATAACGGTCGGTCACCACATGCGCCGTGTTGGAGGCTTCCTGGTCTGCGAATGCAGGCGGCGCTGAAATCGCACTCGTGACGAGCGCGGCGAACAAGACGGCGAAGCGCAATTCCAGTCTCCAGCGAAAAGCGTGTCCGCATACGACGGAGGCGGTTTCGCTATGCGCGCAATGCGCCGGAAATATGGAAACGCGCGGCGAGGCGCAGACGCTTAGCGCAGGCGCGCCGCGGCCTCGTTGAGGAAGGCTGCATGCGCATCCAGCGCGCCGATGAGCGATTGGTCGCTCTCAATGCCGACCATCAGCGCGCGCCATTGATCGAGCACGCGCGCCTGGGTCTCCATCCAGTCAAGGGCCGCACGACGCGCGGCGGCGCGCTGGCGCAGCAACGTTTCGCCGCTCGCATCCTCAGCGGCTTCGGCCGTGGCGCGTCGACTGATCGAACATGACGGCGCATGACCATGCATTGCGATGACCCGCCCCATGGGCTCCTCCCGCAGCTTCAAGCAACGCTGCGCGCGCAGGCCGAAACTCACGCGCGCAAACACATAGCTCCCATGAATTGCGAATGATTGTCAATTGCACAATTGACGCATGACGCTGCGCCAGAGACGCGCTAGGCAGGACCTATGAACCAGACCGCCGAGCCCCCAGCGCCCGTTCTGGGCTTCATCTCGCACAAGCTCGATCGCGCAGATCATTTGCGCAAAGACGATAAAGCGCTGGATGAGCTGCGCGCGCGCGACGATGCGGGCGTGCTCCTGTTTCACAAGATGCAGCCAGGCGTCATGCGCAATGGACAACGCGCAGAGCCCCTGCTCGCAGCGCCTGACGCGATGCCCGCCTTCGGATCGCCGCCGACCTTGTTTCTTGGCTTGCATGACGGCGCGCCGCGTTTCGCCGCAGCGCTTGAGGAGGAACCGCCGCCTGCGATCATGGCGGCGCTGGGCGACGGCGCCGCCTTTGCGGATATTCGCAAGGCCGCCGGCATGATGACCGCCGAGGACCTGGCGTTGATCGGCGCGGGACGCGGCCTGCTCGGCTGGCATGCGCGTCACGGCTTTTGCGCGAATTGCGGGA
>JAUIEH010000175.1 GCA_030428405.1 Alphaproteobacteria bacterium | reverse complement strand
GCGCTCGTGTCCTCCGGCGCCATTGCGCTGGGACGCCGCCGTCTGGGTTTTTCGGGCGCGGCATTGTCGCTGGCGCAAAAACAGGCTGCAGCCGCGGCAGGTCAAACGGCGCTGATGACGGCCTGGGAGACCGCCTTCAGCGCCGAGGCCCCGCCGCTCGCTCAGGCGCTCCTGACCATCTCTGACACTGAAACCCGGCGGCGCTGGCTGAACGCCCGCGCCACGCTTGAGACGCTGCTTGATGCGGGCGCGCTGCCCGTCATCAATGAAAACGACACCGTCGCCACCGAGGAGATCCGCTATGGCGACAATGACCGGCTCGCCGCCCGCGTCAGCCAGCTCATCGGCGCGGACTGCCTCATCCTGCTTTCCGACGTAGACGGACTGCATGACGCCGACCCGCGCAAGTCCGCGCACGCCAAGCGGCTGGCGCGCATCGATGCGGTGACCGATGAGATCACGGCGCTCGCCGGCGGCGCAGAAGCCAAACGCGCGCTCGGCACCGGCGGCATGGCAACCAAGATCGCTGCTGCGAAAATTGCGTGCGCGGCCGGCTGCGCCACGGCCATCGGCGACGGATTGCGCGATGCGCCTTTGACGCGCCTTCAATCCAACGACGCGGGAACCTGGTTTTCCGCCGCGCAAAGCCCGCAGGATGCGCGCCGCCACTGGATCGCGCATGCGCTGACCACCGCCGGCGCGCTCCACCTGGATGCTGGCGCGGTCGCCGCGGTGCGCAGCGGCAAGAGCCTGCTCGCCGCCGGCGCAACCGGCGTTGAAGGCGCGTTTCAGCGCGGCGACGCCGTGCGCCTGCTCGACCCTGACGGCGCAGAATTCGCGCGCGGCCTTGCCGGCTATGACGCTGCGGAGGCGCTTTTGATACTCGGCAAGCGGAGCGAAGACATAGAAGCAGCGCTCGGCTATCGTCGCGGCGCAGCGCTCGTGCATGCGGGCGACATTGTGTTGACGGACAAAGCTTAAAAGTTCGATGCCGGATTCATCGCTGAACACTGAACTCGACCGCGAACTCGCCGCCCTGGGCGCGCGTGCGCGCACAGCTCAGGCCGCGCTCGCTGCGGCGTCTGCTGACGACCGCACGCGCGCCATCAAAGCGGCGGCGGCGTCTCTGCGCGCGGCCAGCGCCGCCATCGCGAAGGCCAATGAACGCGACATCGCGCGCCTGCCCGCCGATGCGACGCCCGCGTTCCGGGACCGGCTTGCTCTTGATGCTGAGCGCATTTCCGCCATCGCCTCCGGCATGGAGGCGATCGCCGCGCAGGCTGACCCGGTCGGGACCGAGCTTGCGCGATGGGAACGCCCAAACGGCCTCGACATCGCGCGCATCGCCGTACCTATCGGCGTCATCGGCGTCATCTTCGAAAGCCGGCCCAATGTCGCCGCCGACGCAGCCGCGCTGTGCCTGCGCGCGGGCGACGCCGTCATTTTGCGCGGCGGGTCCGAAGCCGCTCAAAGCTGTGCGGCCATTGTCGACGCCGTGCGCGGCGGGCTGGTTGAAGCGGGACTGCCAGCCGATATCGTGCAGATTATTCCGACCCAGGATCGTGCCGCCGTGGGCGCCATTCTCCAGGGTCTCGACGGCGCGATCGATCTTGTCATACCGCGCGGCGGCAAGAGCCTGGTGGCGCGCGTGCAAAGCGATGCGCGCGTGCCCGTGCTCGCCCATCTCGACGGGCTTTGCCATACCTATATCCACGCCTCCGCGGACCCGGATAAAGCGCGCCGCATCATCGCCGACGCCAAGATGCGCCGCCCCGGCATTTGCGGCGCAACCGAGACCCTTCTGATCGACACAAACGCAGCCCCCGCCTTGCTGCCCGCCATCGCATCTGATCTGGGCAAGCTCGGCTGCGCGCTTCGCGGCGATGAGCGCGCGCGCGCCATCGTTCCGGATATTGCTCCCGCTACGGATGAAGATTTCGCGACCGAGCATCTCGACGCCATTCTCAATATCGCCGTCGTCAATGGCGTTGACGCCGCGCTCGCCCATATCGACCGCTTCGGCTCGGACCACACCGACGCCATCGTCGCCGAAGACGCCGGCGCTATTGCGCAATTCCTGAACAAGGTCGACAGCGCCATCGTCATCGCCAACGCCTCCACGCAATTCGCCGACGGCGGCGAGTTCGGCTTCGGCGCAGAAATCGGCATCGCCACCGGCCGGCTGCACGCGCGCGGCCCTGTCGGCGCCGAACAACTTACGACGTATAAATACATTCTACGCGGAAACGGACAGATACGTGGCTAGTCCATCCTCGCAGCCGCGCGAACTCGCCTTCCCCGGCGCCCGCATCGGCCTGTTCGGCGGTTCATTCGATCCGCCCCATCAAGGCCATCTCCATGTCGCCCGCACCGCCAAGCGCAGTCTCGGTCTCGATCAGGTCTGGTGGCTGGTCTCGCCGCAAAACCCGCTCAAGCCGAACGCGCCCGCGCATGATTTCGAGCGCCGCATCGCCGCCGTCGAGGCGATGGCGAAAGACCCCTACATGTTCGTCAGCGATATCGAACGCCGCTGGGCGCTAACCTACACGGCCGACACCGTGCGCACCGTCCAGGCGCGCTGGCCCGGCGTGCGCTTTGTCTGGATCATGGGCGCGGACTCGATGGCCAACCTGCATCGCTGGCGCGACTGGACGAGCATCATTGCACGCATGCCCATCGTCATCGTGGCGCGCCCAGGCACGACCTATGCCGCGCGCTTTTCGCGCGCCGCTCAGCGCTACGCCCATGCGCGCGTGGATGAAAAAGATGCTCTGAGCCTGCCCAATCTGGCGCCGCCGGCTTGGACCTACCTCACCGCCCCCCTAAATGCAGCGTCTTCGAGCGCGATACGGGCCAGGCGCAAATGACCCCGCCTGCCCTCAAATCGTGGCGCCGTGTCGCGAACTGTGCTAGCGGCTTTAGTGTTGGAATTGGAAAAGGAACCTGGTCCTGAGCCCTAACGCCACCGGTCCCGCCGCCGCTCGCAAGAGCGTCGCGGACGACGCGGCTCCCAGCGCAGAAGCGCTCACTGCGCTGGCGCTGAAATCGCTCGACGACGACAAGGCCGAAGAAGTGGTCTCCATTGACCTGCGCGGCAAGTCGTCCATCACCGACATGATGCTCATCGCAAGCGGACGCTCGGCGCGCCATGTCGGCGCGATCGCGGATCATTTGCTGCGCGCGCTGAAGAATGCGGGCTGCGAGAATATTCGCGTCGAAGGTCTGCAAACCGGCGATTGGGTGTTGATCGACGCCGGCGACATTCTGATTCACCTTTTCCGCCCCGAAGTGCGCGAGTTCTACAATCTCGAAAAGCTCTGGGCGGGCGAGCAGGCGGCGGTCGAAGCCGTTTGACGGCGCGGCCGGACGCGCGCGCGTGAAGCTTCAGATCGCAGCCGCTGGCCGCATCAGGTCCGGCCCTGAGCGCGTCCTGATCGACGACTATCTTGAGCGCGTGCGCCTCGCCGGGCGCGCCATCGGCTTCACCGGCGCCGGCGAAATTGAAATCGACCCAAAAAAATCGGCCGGACGCGGCGGCGTCGATGAAGCGCTGCTGGCCGTGGTTCCCGCCGGCGGCGTCGTCATCGCCATGGATGAGCGCGGCGCCGCGCTGAAATCGGCGGATTTTGCGAAGAAGCTCGGCGCCTGGCGCGATGAAGGCCGACCGGCCGCTGTTTTCCTGCTGGGCGAAGCCGACGGTCTCGCCGAGGCCACGCGCAAGCGCGCCGATCTCATGCTCGCCTTCGGCGCCTGGACTTGGCCGCACCGTCTTGCCCGGGTCATGCTGGCCGAACAGCTCTATCGCGGCGTCAGCATTCTCGCGGGCGCGCCCTATCACCGGGAATAGGCGGAGCGGCAGGCTCACGACGTGAATGAAGCGCGCATCACACTGGCGGCTCTGGCGGCCACGCTCATCGGGCTGAGCGCGCGCGCTCAGGATGCGCCCGAACTGACGCCTCGGCCTGGCGAACCGGACCCGGCTGCGCTTGAGGAACGAAGCGCGGCGAGCGAAACCGCCGCCGCCGAACTCGCCCGGGAAGCGGCGCGCATCAATCGCGACATCGACCGATTGCAGGCCGAGCTGGTCGACGCCGCGCGTGAGATGACCGCAGCAGAGCGCGACGCCGTCGCCGCCGACGCGCGGCTCGCCGCTCTGGCGCGCGAAGAACGCATTCAGCGCCTGCGCGTGGAGGCCGATCGCGAGCGGCTGGGCGAGATTCTTGCGGTCCTGCAGCGCATTTCGCGCGCCGCTCCGCCTGCGCTCGCAGCGGCGCCGGATGATGCGGCGGGCGCCGCACGCGCCGCGGGCCTTTTGGCCGAAACCGCGCCGGCGCTGCGTGAACGCGCCGCGCGCGCGCGTGCTGAAATCGACCGGCTGCATGGGCTGCAGGAGGCCATCGCCGTTGAACGCGAGGCGTTTGACGCACGCATGCTGGCGTTGAATTCGCGCCGCGATTCCTTGCTGGAGCTGATATCGCAGCGCCAGAGCCTGGAAGCGCGCCTGCGCGGCGAAGCGAACGAGGAAGCTGAACGCGCGGCCGCTTTGGCCGCCGAGGCGCAATCCTTGCGTGACCTCGTCGCTGCATTGCGCGCGGCCGAGGCCGAACGCACGCCGCGTCCCGAGCCGCCGCGCGCGGAGATAGAGGCTGAACCCGCCACGCCAATGATTCGCCCTCGCCCGGACCCGGAGACCGCGCTGCAGCGCCAGCCCGCCGTCCAATTCGACACGACGCGATTCGCCGATGCCCGCGGAACGCTTGCGATTCCGGCCGCCGGCGCCATCACTTCGGGCTTTGGAGAGCGCGGCCGGGTGTGGCCGGCTGAGGGCCTCGTGGTGCAGACCCTGAGCCGCGCACAGGTGCTCAGCCCCTATGATGCGCAAATTTTGTTCGCCGGACCGCTCGGGAACTACGAGGTGCTGTTGCTGCTCGACGTGGGCGACGGCTATCATATCGTGTTAGCCGGTCTGTCAAGCGCGTATGGTGCGACAGGTCAGTCGGTTTTGGCCGGCGAGCCGATAGGAGAAATGCCGGATCGCGGCGACCCGCCGCCGGAGCTCTATATTGAGTTCCAACGCGACGGGGAGCCATTTGATCCGAGGCCCTGGTTGCGCGGCTAGCCCGGTGGCTTGCCGAGCACTGATCGAGGAGGTGGGTCGATGAAGCTTCGCCATTGGATTACCGCGCCGGTGCTCGGCGTCATGCTTGGCGTTGGCGTAATCGCCGTGGCGTCGGAATCGCCGGAGCGCTCGCGCCTCGACACGTTCCGCCGGCTCGAACTGTTCGGCGACGTGCTCGTGCGCGTTCAGAACGAATATGTCGTTCCGACCGACGACGCCGAGCTGATCGATTCGGCCATTGACGGAATGCTCCGTTCGCTGGACCCGCATTCCAGCTATCTCAATCCAGATGATTTCCGTGACATGCAGGTCACGACCCGCGGCGAATATGGCGGTCTCGGCATCGAAGTGGTGATGCAGGAAGGCCTGATCCTCGTCGTCGCGCCGATGGACGATACGCCGGCGGATCGCGCAGGCATCCGCTCCGGCGACCTTCTCAGCCACATCAATGGCGATCCGATTCTCGGCCTGACGGTGGATGAAGCCGTCGACCAGATGCGCGGTCCCGTTGGAGAACCGATCACCGTGACGGTCATCCGCGCGGGCGAAGAGCCGTTCGACGTGACCATGCAACGCGAAAACATTCGCGTGCGTCCGGTCGCCTGGCGCGTTGAAGAAAACAATGTCGGCTATGTCCGCGTCGCGACTTTCAACGATCAGGCTTCCGATTCGCTCGAAGACGCCCTGCGCTCGATCCGCGAGGAAATCGACGGCGACATGACCGGCCTCGTGCTCGACCTGCGCGACAATCCGGGCGGCCTGCTCGATCAGTCGGTGTCGGTGACGGATCTGTTCCTCGATGGCGGCGAAGTGGTTTCCACGCGCGGTCGCAATCCGCGTGATATCGAGCGCTACAACGCGCGTCCGGGCGACATGACCAACGGCACGCCGATCGTCGTGCTCATTAATGGCGGCACCGCCTCTGCGGCTGAAATCGTCGCAGGCGCGCTGCAAGACCGCCGGCGCGCGACGCTGGTGGGCGTGCCCTCCTTCGGCAAAGGCTCGGTGCAAACGGTGATCCCGCTGCGCGGCGGTCGCGACGGCGCCTTGCGCCTGACAACGGCGACCTATTTCACGCCGGCCGGGCGCTCCATCCAGGCGACGGGCATTCTGCCGGACGTCGAAGTGGCCTTCCGCCGCGGCGAAACCGTGGGCCGGCGTCTCTCGGAAGCCGACCTGCCGAAC
>JAUIEH010000174.1 GCA_030428405.1 Alphaproteobacteria bacterium | reverse complement strand
TTCAGGCGCAAAGCGCCGGTCTGGGCCTCGCGCAAAACGGCGGTCAGCTCGCGCGCTTCGCCGGCGAGGCTGAGCCGGCCGGCGCCTGATTGCGCGCGCGAAAAAATGATGGCGGAAGCAAGCGAGACAATGGTCAACACCACGAGCGCTTCGAGCAATGTGTAGCCCGCATCGCGCGCGGCGCGCCCGGAGAGCGGCGGCTTCGTCAAAACGCAAACTCGTTTACGGACAATATGGCGGATAGTACGGTCAAAATGATCGCCGCCACAGCTGCGCCAATAGTCAGTGTCAGGACGGGAGCTGCGACGCCCAGCATCGACTTGATGCGGCTCTCCGCGCGTCGCTCGAGCAGATTGGCGGCGTCGTCCAGCGCGGTTGTCATAGCGCCTGTGCGTTCGCCCACACTCGTCAGCGCCGCGACGATGCGCGAGAAACCTGCGGTTTCACCGAGCGCGGCCGATAATGCGCGGCCCTCGCGCACCTTCAAGACAGCGGCGCGTGCGCGTTCGGCCAGCACATGTGATGCAACGCCCGAACACGCTATTTCCAGGGCCTGAATGATCGGAACCTTCGCAGCGTTGAGCGCGCCAAGCGTGCGCGCGAAGCGGGCCGATTCAACGTCCTGAACGATATTTGATACAAACGGCGTCGCCAGAGAAAGTTGCGACAACGCCCGCGCGCCGGCCTTAGTGCGTGCAGAAAAGCTCACGCCAAGGACGAAAATCAGAAGACCCGACAGGACCGCCAGACCATAGCGCTCTATGAAGTCGGAAATGGCGATGAGCACGCCCGCCGCGCCGGAAATGGCTGCACCGCTTGAAAGAAAAATGGGTTCAAGCGCGGGGATGACGGTGGTGAAGATCACCGTCATTGAAATTGCGGCCACGGCGACGAGCAATAACGGATAGGCCAACGCCCCGCGCACGGCGTCACGCATACGGCAGCGATTATCGACATGCTCCGCGATGCGCGCGAGCGCGCCGCCCAGATCGCCGGTCGCTTCACCGGCGCGCACAAGGCTGAGATAAACCGCCTCCCGCGTGACGCCCGCGCTGGTAAGCGCGTGGTGAAAAGACGAACCTTCCGCCACGCGCGCACGCAGGCGCGCCGCCGGCCTCGCCGTGGCGGGCTCATTTTCGCGCGCCAGAATGTCGAGCGCTTCGACCAGAGGCAGCTTGGCGGCGGTCAGTCGCGAGAGCTGGCGGACGAGCATGGCGAACGCATCCAGTTTGAGCGAAGACTTGGCTGCCGCAGCGATTGGTCCGCCGTGGGCGGAAAGCTCTCGGAGGTCGAAGGGGACGTGGCCTTCGGCTGCAGCGCGGGCGGCGGCGTCTTCCGCCGAGCGGGCTTCGATGTCGCGCTCCACGGTGCGACCATCGCCGGTAAGCGCGCGATAGCGGAACAGCCGGCTCATCACCGCCGCCAGCAGGTTCGCACAACCTCATCGAGCGAGGTGAGGCCGGCCGCAGCGAGCGCGATTGCTTCATCTTTCAGGCTGACCATGCCTTCATTGCTCGCGGCCGCCTCGATGGCGTCGGTCTCCGCACCGTCAGCGATCAGGCGTCGCATGCGCGGCGAGCTGGTCAGAATTTCACAGACCGCCAGGCGACCGCGATAGCCCGACCCTCCGCATTCCTCACATCCGCGCGATTCATGAAACTCCGGCGCGCGCGGCGGCGCGGCAAGGCCCGCATAGAGCGCGCGCAATTGTTCCGCACTGGGCGAAGCGGGCGCTGCGCAAGTCGGACAAAGCCTGCGCACGAGGCGTTGGGCGATGATGGCGTTGAGCGTGTCGGCGACCAGAAAGCGCGGCGCGCCCAAATCATGCAAGCGCGTAATGGTCGCAGCCGCGCTGTTCGTGTGCACAGTCGAGAAAACGAGATGGCCTGTCAGGGCCGCGTCAAGCGCAACACTCGCCGTCGCCTCATCGCGTATCTCGCCGATCATTAATATGTCAGGGTCCTGACGGAGCACGGAACGAAGGGCGCTTGCGAAGTCGAGCCCGATGGCGGGCTGCACCTGGATCTGCGTGATGCCGGGAATGCGATACTCGACCGGGTCTTCGACCGACACGATTTTGCGCGAGATGTCATTGATCGCGCGCAGGGCGGCATAAAGCGTGGTCGTCTTGCCGCTGCCCGTCGGCCCTGTCGCGAATATCGCGCCTTGAGGCTGACCAATGGCTGCGCGCAGTCTTTCCAGCGCGAGATCGCTGAGGCCCAATCGGTCGAGATCGAGCATGGCTGCGTCGCGGTTCAGTATACGCACCACAACGCCCTCGCCGTGCAGGCTCGGCGTCGTTGTCACGCGCAAGTCGACTTCGCCGCCGCGCACGGCGATTTTGGCGCGTCCGTCCTGCGGGCGCCTGCGCTCGGAGACGTCGAGCTTCGCCATGATTTTCAAGCGCGAGACGACGGCGTCGGACAAGCTGGGCGGCGGCGGCTCCGTTGGGGCGAGCGCGCCGTCAATGCGAAAGCGCACGCGCATGGCGTGCTCTTCCGGCTCGATATGAATGTCGGAGGCGCGTGCGATGACGGCGCGCTCCAGCACGGCGTTGACCCAGCGCAGGACGGGCGCGCCGCTGGCGAGGTCGCGCAGCCGCTCCAAGTCCGTGTCGGTTGCATCGACGATGATTTCCGAAGCGGGCGCGGCGTTGAGCGCGCGCTGACGCGCGATGAAGGCTTCGAGTTCGCTTGCACTCGCTGCTGCGCGAATGATCGGGCGCTCGATCAGATACTCGACCGCCTCAGCGGCGTAATCATCGAACGGATCGGCCATCGCCAGCGTCAGCCGGCCGTCATTGAGCGCGATCGGCGCGACCGCGTAGCGCTCCAGAAAATCGGCGCGGATTTTATCGCCATAGGGCATGTCGAGCGGGAAGTCGGCGGCGCGGATGACGCCGAAGCCGCCGATTTCGGCCAGCGCCTCAGCGATCTTGCTTTCCGGCGCCACGCCCAGCTTGACGGCGAGCGCGCCCATCAGCTCATTCGTGCGCCGGGCCGTCGCCTCGATGCGCTTTTGATCCGTTTGCGAAATGACTTCCCGATCGGCCAGCAGAGCGAGTGCGCGCTCATGCGCTTGCGCGCGCGCGTCATCGTCACGCCCGGCGACGTCGCCAGCATCCGGGCCAGCGTCTCGCGTCCGGTTTGAAAACAACTGCGCCATAAGCCGAACAGGTTGTTGATGTTCTATTATGTCAGCGCCCAATAGAGGGTCAATTCGGGAGCTGTTTATATTTTCAGGAGATAAAAATACTGTCGCACAACCCGCGCGTGTTCTGCATTCATTCTAGACTTCAGCTTGTGCAGCACCGAATATAAATCGCGCAAACACCTCATCTACGCTGAGGCGTAAAGCATCTGGGCGCGCGCGAAGTGCGGATTGGGAACGTGGCTGATTATTCGCCTGACACGAGTCAAACATCGCGCGGGGCACGCTCCGTACGCGACTTTTTGGACTGGTGGGGCCAGGAGCTCGCCGCCGCATGCCCAGAGTTTTTACGCCGGCTCGTCGCCAAGCCCGTTCGCTATGGGCTCTACCGACAGGAAGGCGCAAAGCTGAGCCGCATCGGGTCTCCTTTTGCGGGGCGCAGGCTCGTCTTGCTTGATCGCGACGAGGCGCTTGTCCGTCATGTCTCGCTGCCCAAATCGGCGCAACGGCGGCTAGGTGAAATTCTCGCCCTTCAAGTCGTCACCGAAACCCCGTTCTCGCGCGCCGATGTGGTGGATGATTTCGCCATCCGCTCCGTCGACGGCGCGACGCTGAATATCGATCATGTCATCGCCAAACGGTCCATTATCGAAGGTCTGAAACTGCGCGCGCGTGAAAACAATTGGCGTATTTCGGGTGTGGATGTGGCGGCGCAGGACGAGCCGGATCGCGGGCTTGGCGTCAATCTAGCGCCTGAACTCGCCTCGGAAGGGCGTCTCGGCGTCCTGGCGCGCAAGCTTGTTTTGATGCTGATCGTTCTTGCACTGGCGGCGACGGCCACGGCGTTTTATCGGCTCGAGCGAACCGAGCATGCATATGCGCGCGCGCTTGATGACATTCGTCCGCGCGTCGCGGAGGTGATGGCGCTGCGGACCGAACTCGACGCTTCGTCGAACGCCGCGACGTATCTCGAAACGCGGCTGGGGGAAGAGGCGAGTTTTGCAACGCTGTTTGAGGATCTCACCGCCGCTTTGCCAGATGAGGCCTGGCTGGAGCAGCTGCAATGGGACGGCGAGGCGGTCACCCTGACGGGGCTCGCCGCCGACGCCTCCGCCATACCGCCGCTGATCGAAACGGCGGCGCGGTTTGAGCAGGCGCGGATGATGTCGGCCGTCACCATTGATCGGCGTACGGATCGCGAGCGGTTCAGAATTCGTGCGTTGAGCGCGAATACGCCCGCGCATCTCGCGTCTGAGGGGGGCTCGGAATGATTGTCGAGCGTCTTCCCAGAAGCGATCAACGCGCCTTGGCGCTCGGCCTTGCGGCGGCGGCGCTGCTCTTGGCGATTATCGGCGTGGTCATGCCGCTGGCGTCAGCTTTCTCGGACCGTGTGGCGCGGATTGAACGGCTGGCGGTGCAGCTCGGCGCGCATCAGCGCATCGTCGCGTCGCGCGCCGAGTTTGAACGCAGGCTTGCTCAGAACGCTGACGAGGCGGGCCTTTCTGCATTGGTGTTCGAGCGCGGCGCGCCGGCGCAGAATATCGCGCGCGTTCAAAACGCGATCCGCAGCGCGGTCGAACGCACCGGCGTCGCGATCGACCTCATCGAAACGCTCGAAACCGATGCGCCCGCGCCGCTCGAAGCGGTAACCATACGGATCAGATTCAACGCCACACACCGCCAGCTTGAGAACGCCGTGTCGCGCATCGAAGCCGCACAGCCGCTTTTGTTCATCGAACAAGCTGACATTCGTGCGATTTCACCAGCTGCAAGCACGCGTCAGGAGCTCGCGCTGGTCCCAGTCTTGCTTGTTGAATTGAATGTAGTGGGATTTTTGCAACCGGTCGCACGATGACGCAAAGCCAATACGCAACCCGCAGCGCGACCGTTCTGGCGCTGGGCACGGCTTGCGCCGGCTGTCTCGCCGTGATCGCGTTCAACCTGGCGAGCCCGTCCGTGCATGTGCGCACGCCCGCGCGCAGCGCGCCGGTCGATGAGGCTTCCGCCACATTCGAGGTTAACGCCGCGCGCGACGGCGTCGGCGAGGAAGCGCGCGCGCGCCCGATATTTCACACTGACCGGCGCGCCTTTGCAGCGCCTGCGGAACCTTCCGGCGAAGAGCGCGAGACTTTGTCCGGATACGCCATGGTTGGCTCTCTGGTCACCAATAGCGTGCAGCGCGCCTTGCTCAGCAATGACGCGCGCGGCGTAAGCGCCTGGGTGTCGCCGGGCGAAGAATTTCTAGGCTGGACCGTAGAAGAAGTCGGGCCTGACCGCGTCGTGTTATCCGGCGAGGGCGGTGAAACCGTCCTGGCTCTGTCGACTGGTTCGAACGAAGAGGACTGACGCTGAAGCGCATAGGGAGCGCGGCGTCGGCAAGATTGGCCATGATGTTTCGAAACAAACTGATGCGCGCCGGCGCGGTCGTGTTCTTGTCGTTCGGCGTCGCCAATTGTGCATCCATGCCGCAATGGACCGGCTTAGGCGGGCGCGGCGAGAGCTCCGTGAGCGAACGGCATGCGCGTGCGGCGTCCGATGAGGCGATGACGGCGTCTGCGGAGAACGAGGTGTCATCCTCGCGCCTGCTCGGCGCAGGCGGCGACAGCGCAGACCTTGAGCGTCCGCGCCGTCCGGTGACTTATGCTCAGTTCGGCAGCGGACAATTCGTCGACAGTCAAGCGCGTTCAAGGGATATCGACGAAGGCGAACCGGTGACGCTCAACCTCGTCAATGTTGATCTGGCCGATGCGGTGCAGCGCATTCTCGGCGACATTCTCGACGCCAATTACGCCATCGAGACCGATCTCGACGGCGAGATCACAATCCAGACGCGCCAGCCGGCTTCGCCGGGACGCCTGCTCGAGCTTCTCTCAAGCGCGCTTGCGGAAAACGGCGCCGCGCTGGTCAATGATGACGGTTTTTATCGCGTCGTGGCCGAGGGGCAGACGGCGCGCGCAGCAGGCGGCGCGCGCGTTTCAGCGCCGGGCGCGCGCAGCATTGGCGGCGGCCTGCATGTCATCCCGCTGCGCTATGTTGCGGCCTCGCGCCTCGCCGAAGTCATGGAAGAGGTCACGCGCGGAGGCTCCGTGCACGAAGTCGACGCTGAACGCAATCTGTTGATCGTGTCCGGCTCCGACCGCGATGTCGCGGCCATGCTCGACCT
>JAUIEH010000173.1 GCA_030428405.1 Alphaproteobacteria bacterium | reverse complement strand
CCGAACACGCCGGCGGCGCGCATGCCGATGGTCGACCCGCTCGTTGTGAAAGAACGCGCGCGCCGCCTGCGCGACGCCGGTCAATCTGCAATGCGACGTCATCTCGACGCGCATGTCGGACGTATAGACGACGTGCTTATGGAGAAGCCTGACTACGGCAGGCTTGGCGATTTCACCGGCGTGCATATTTCAGATGCACAGGCCGAGCCCGGCGCGCTTCTCCGCGCGCGCCTGTCCGGGCATGATGGCCGATCACTCGAAGGGGAGCTGAACGCGTGAAATTTTTCTGGGGCCGTAAAAAGAAGACCGAAGCTGAAGCGGGCGATCCAGAATTTCCCGCCCCGACGCCCGACCCGGCTGCGCCGCCGACGCCGCCGACCGCCCCGCCGACGCCGCCCGAACCGAGCGTTCCCGCGCCGACGCCCGATCCCGCGCACCCTCCAGGTCCGGCGCCCACGGAAGTTCCGCCATCGCACAACCCGCCCGCCGAAATCCCGCCGCCCCAACAAAGCGGCGGGATATTTGCGAGAATGGCGAGCGGGCTGAAGCGCTCCTCCTCGCGCCTCACCGACGGCATGTCCGCGATCTTCACGAAGCGAAAGCTGGACGCCGAGACACTTGAGGAGTTCGAAGACCTCCTGCTCGCCGCCGATCTCGGCGCCAACGCCGCTGCGCGCATGTCAGAGCGTCTTTCTGCGGAACGTTTCGATACGCAAGTGACTGCTGACGAAATCAGCGCCGCCCTCGCGGGCATGGTCGCCGACACCTTGCGGCCGCATGAACGCGATCTCGACCTGTCGGGCGCCGCGCCGCAAGTGGTGTTGTTTGTCGGCGTGAACGGCTCGGGCAAGACGACCACAATCGGAAAAATCGCAGCCAAGATCGTCCGTGAAGGCCGCACTGCGACGCTGGCTGCCGGCGACACCTTTCGCGCGGCGGCCATCGACCAACTCAAGGTCTGGGGCGAGCGTACGAACTGCACCGTCGTGGCGCGCGAAACCGGCAGCGACGCGGCCGGCCTCGTCTTTGACGCTTATGCGACCGCGCGGGAGAATGGCTCGGACGTCCTGCTCGTCGACACGGCCGGACGCTTGCAAAACAAAACCGAACTTATGGACGAATTGCGGAAAATCGTTCGAGCGCTGAAAAAATGCGACGAAACGTCACCGCATCATGTCCTGCTCGTGCTTGACGCGACCGTCGGGCAGAACGCCATCGGACAGGTCGATGCGTTTCGAGAAGCTGCAGAGGTGACGGGCCTGGTCATGACCAAGCTCGACGGCACGGCGAAAGGCGGCGTGCTGGTCGCCATCGCAGAGAAGCACGCAGATCTTCCGATTTATTTTACCGGCATGGGCGAGAGCGTGGATGATCTTGAGCCGTTCTCCGCCCAGGCATTCGCAGAAGCCTTGGCCGGGTCTCGGACGGAAGCGGTTGCGGACGTAAACTGAATATCGGTTCACTAAATTTTGACGCGCGGCTTAAGCGGATGCGATTCCACGAGAAAATCACAGCCGGCGTTTGGAGGGATAAATGAGCGCAGCACGACAGACGGCGGCCGGCGGCCTCAAAATTCTGACCGATGTCGGGCCAATCGCGCTTTTCATGATCGTCTACAATATCGCGTATCGATCGCGTCCGGACGATGCCATCTTCATCGCGACAGCTGTGTTCATCGTCGCAACGCTCGCAGCGCTCGCCTTCACATGGTTTCGTGAGCGCCGTCTGTCGCCAATGCTGCTCGTAACCGCCGTGATCGTTACAGTCTTTGGCGGATTGACCCTGGCGCTGCAAGACGCGCTTTTCATCAAGATCAAGCCGACGATCGTCAATCTTCTTTATGCAGCCGTCATATTCGGCGGCCTCGCGGTCGGTCGAAATGTCTGGAAAATGCTGTTCAATTCCGTATTCGACCTGTCTGACCGGGTATGGCGAATTCTCGCCGTCCGCTGGGGCGCATGGTTCGTCTTTTTAGCCATTCTAAATGAAGTCATCTGGCGCAACTTCTCAGAAGCATTCTGGGCCAACTTCAAATTTTGGGGCGTGTTGCCTCTAACCGTTCTCTTCGCGTTCGCAAATGTACCGATAACATTGCGGGAACAAGAACGCCGCGCAGCAGAACGAAAGGCGGCGTCGGACGAGACCGAAGAGTCCTGACCTATAAGGACGTTTTGTCGCGCTGATCAGAACTGCGCCGTCCGCTGCGCCGGCGCAAATACGCCCAATCCCTTGAATCCGAACCAATCTTTAAGAGCCCAGCGGACCGAGGGGAAAGCGAGCTCGGACCAAGGGATATTTTCCCAATCGAATAGTCCGACCTCGGCGCTTTCGGGCCCTGGCGCCACAGCCGAACATAATTTTGCACGAAAAAATATCTGCACCTGACTAATTCTAGGCACGCAATAGACGCCCAGCAGCGCATCTATTTCGAGTTCGGCGCAAGCTTCTTCGCGCGCTTCGCGTTGCGCCGCGCTCTGAACATCTTCGCCCTCCTCCATGAATCCTGCGGGTAATGTCCAGTAGCCGGAACGTGGCTCGATCGCCCGCCGGCAAAGGAGAATTCGACCATGCTCATCGGTCGCGACGGCGCCGGCGACTATTCTGGGATTGACGTAATCGATGAAGGCGCAACTGTCACAAACCCTCCTTATTCGGTCTTCACCTTCAGGTACGCGGAGACTAAATGATGGTTTTAAGTTCGACATGCTTTCAATTCCGCTCGTCAGCTTTTAAACGTTTCGGAAACCACGACGTCGCAATTTCGCGACGTTAGCACTACGATGTGTCGCAGACGGAGCGACTCCAGAGAAATCGCTCCGTTCAGATTATAACTCTCAGGAGGGGCGCAGCCCCGCCGAACAGATTGAGGAAACACCGATGGCCAAGACTTCTGCATCGGGCAAATCGGGAGGCGTCAGCTTCGACCTCCAGAAATCGCCCTCTCACCTGATCCACCGCGTTCAGCAGTTTGCTGCCGATCGCTTCGCTGAAGAAACAAAAGGCTCGTCGATCACGCAGCGCCAGTTCGCCGTGCTCGTCTCCGTCGCGCAGAACGAAGGTCTTTCCCAGACCGCTCTCGTTCAAGCGACGGGCATCGACCGCTCCACGCTCGCTGAGCTCGTCGCCCGCATGACCACGCGCGGCCTGCTCTCGCGTGCGCGCGACAAGGAAGATGCACGCGCCAAGACGGTCTCGCTGACGGCTGCCGGCCGCCGCGCGCTGCAGTCGGCTCTGCCGAAAGTGCAGAAGGCGGACGACAAGATTCTCGACATCCTGCCCAAGACTAAGCGGGACGATTTCAACGCGACCATGGGTCGTGTCGCTGAATCGATGACCGAAGAAAAGCCTGCCGCCAAGAAGGCTCCGGCCAAGAGCGCCGCGGCTAAGAAGCCGGCTGCCAAGAAGCCTGCTGCGAAGAAGCCCGCCGCGAAAAAAGCGACGGCTAAGAAAACTGCAGCGAAAAAGCCGGCCGCGAAAGCCGCCAGCACGCGTACGGCCACCAAGGCCAAAGCCGCCAAGAAGCCTGCGCCGAAGGCTCGCGCCGCGCGCAAGCCCGCTGCAAAGGCGACCAAGAAGAAAAAGTAATTCTCGGACAATTCCGGTGAAGCGAAATGAGGCCGGTCCCACGCGGGGCCGGCCTCATCGTTTTTATGCAGTCATTTCCGCAGAAAGCCTGACGGCGCTCGTCGATCAGACGCGAATGTCGAGACGTCTGCCCTTCGTCGGGTCGGCATAGCTGAACGGAACGTCCGCGGAAGGAGCGGCTTCTGTCTCGGCGGAAGCGCTTTTGTGAAGCTTTTCTTTCAATTCGCCGGCGGCGTCGATCTGTGCGCTGTCGTTCGTCGACTTCGCCGCGTCACTCGTAGCTGCATCGGGACGCGCCGCGCTCGGCTTAGGCGCGATCGCAACTGGTCCTGGCGCGGATGTCGAATTGATGGACGACGGCATGAAAGACTCCCCTAAACGGCGATTGGCGACAGGAGAGCCGATTATGGTTAGCGCGCCCTAAAGCCCGAGTGCGGGGCGGATCACTTCGTCGATGTCGCGCGCGCTCAGCGGTCCCCTGATGTGCAGGCGCACGACGCCGGTCTCGTCAATGAGGAACGTCTCCGGCGCGCCCTCGACCGCCCATCCCTGACCCCAACGGCCATTGCGGTCGAGACCAATAGCGGCGTAAGGCGAACCAAGTTCCTCCAGCATGGCGCGCGCGGCCTGCGGACTGTCGCGCCAGATCACGCCGTAAATGCGCGCGCCCTCCTCCGCCAGCGCGACCAGCCGCGGATGCTCGATGCGGCATGGCGCGCACCAGGACGCAAAGACGTTCACGAGCACGGGGCCGCCACCAAGATCGGCGCGGGTCAATCCGTTCGGCTCAAGGTCGAGACTGCGCAGCGCGAATTCAGGCGCAGGCGCGCCCACGAGCGTGCCCTCATCCGGCGCGCGGTCGCGCCAGAACAACGCGACGCCCAGCGCGACGCCGAACACGGCGAAGATCAGTATCGGCGCAAATTTGAGAAGACGGCTCACGCCCGTTCTCCCGGCTCCCCTTCAAGGGCGCGCAGTCGCCGACGCGCCGCGCGATGGGAGATGAGCGTGTGCGCGATGAGCCCCGCGACGGTCGCGCCTACCAGCCCGTAGGCAGGCCAGACATAAACCGCATACCCGCCCATTTCGAAGAACTCAGCCATGCTCAAGCCGCCTCACGCCGGCGCTCGATCGCATCTGCGCGGCGCTCAAAAATCTCAGCGCGCATGCGCAAGATGATCAGCGCGCCAACCAACGCCATCAACGCCAGCGCCATCACTAACAGCGGCTGCAGAAACTCCGCCGGCATGGACGGACCGTCCAGACGCATCACGCTCGCGGATTGGTGCAGCGTGGTCCACCAGTCGACCGAAAACTTCACGATCGGCAGATTGACCAGACCGACCATGCAGAAAATGGCGGCCGCGCGCGGCTCGCGCGCGTCGTCGCGAAAGGCGGCGCGCAGCGCGATATAGCCAAGATAGATGAGAAACAGGACGAGCATGGAGGCGAGCCGGGCGTCCCACTCCCACCACGTGCCCCAGCTGGGCCGCCCCCAAAGAGATCCGGTCGCCAGGGTCAGAAACGCGAAGGCGGCGCCGATCGGCGCGATGGCTTTTGCGGCGACGTCAGCGATGGCGTGACGCCAGACGAAGAATATGAAGCTCGCGCCACCCATCACGGCATAGAGCATCAGAGCCAGCCAGGCGCTCGGCACGTGCACGAACATGATGCGCACGGCTTCAGACTGATCCTGCTCTGGCGGCGCGACGAAGAAGGCCTGCCACAGCCCAATCGGCAGCGCGATCACCGCGAGCGCCCCGAAGAGCGCCGCGAGCGGTCCGGAGATCGATAAGAACCGCTGCGGATTGGCGAAGCTCGAAATCATCTTCCGGACATAAAACGTCGCCGCGCCGGCGGCAATGCGACCGCTCGCCGGCTCGGGATCCCGAAACCCGATACAGCGCTACTGATTGTCCTCGGGATTGTCCATTTCGACGCCGAACAGGGCTGCGTATTCCGGCCAGAGATGGTCAGCGAAAGCGGAGGCCGGCACGAACACTTCAGGTAGGACTTCCGGGTAGCTCCGATACTCGTCGCGGCCGAACATGACGAGCACGCCGTCGGCGTTCACAGCGCCCTCCTCGCCGACAATGACGACATGGTCGAAGGTCGACCACGCGGCGGGCAGTTCTGCGCGCGCTTCATCCTCCCAGCCGTCAAAGGCCTCTTCGCCGATCTCAAGCAGAAAAGCGTGCGTCGCCTCGATCACGCCCTGTCGCAACGCCTCAATGGCCGCGCTCTCATCTGAATCGTCGCCGAACATCTCGCGGAAATGCATTGCGCGCTCTTCGGCGCGGTTCCAGATGACGCCATCGACTTCGACGATCGGCTGCATCGCGCTGACGAAACGCAAATCGCGAATGGCGACGCTGATGATTTGATCGTTCACGAAGCGCGCGGTCGCCGTGAACTCATAATCGCGCTCAATGCCCGGCTGCGGTTCGGAACCGTAATGAGTCTCCAGCTCCTCAATCAGCATGTTGAGCTCGCTTGTGGCGCGTTCGCGCAGCGCAGCGCTCATGGCTTCATCCGCCATGACCGCGCCGTCGATCGAGATTGTCGCCGGGCTCGTCAGCGCCGGATGTGCGATCTCCATCTCGTAGTCGACGCTTTCCTGCGCGGCGGCGACGCTGAGACCGGCAAGCGCCGCCCAGGCGGTCGCTGCAATCGAACTGCGCTTGAAACTCATCAACCCGCTCCCCGGTGACAGCGCAGAGCCGGGTCCGCGCCGATCTATTCCA
>JAUIEH010000172.1 GCA_030428405.1 Alphaproteobacteria bacterium | reverse complement strand
ACGCGCTCGCCAGCGCGGACTCGCCCATCCGGCTGACGACCTGGCCGGCGCCGGGCAATCGCGCCCAGATCGTGCTTGGAGATTGCGTCCTGCTCACCGGCGGCGTGCGCTTGTTATGCGCAAACCGCATCGAGGTCGGCGACGGGGTGATGTTTGCGCGCAGCGCGATTGTCACTGATTGCGACTGGCACGGACTGTATGACCGCGTCGCCGCCGGACGCGATGCGCGTCCGGTCACCATCGCCGCAAACGCCTGGATCGGCGACGGCGCTTTCATCGGCAAGGGTGTGAGCATCGGCGAGAACGCCATTATCGGTGCGCGCGCCGTTGTGGTGTCGGATGTTCCCGCCAATACGGTGGTGGCTGGAAACCCCGCGCGCGAGGTCAAGCAACTCGATCCGGATGCGCCCCGGCGCACGCGTATGGACCTCTACGCCGAGCCCGAAAAGGTTGCGCGCTATTACGACACCGCCTGGGAAGAAGCCCATCGCGGCAATTCGTTTCTGGGATGGGCGCGCTCGAAAATCGCGCCGCGACGCAGCGACTGATCGCGCTGAGGCTTGCGCCACAGCCGCCCCGACTGGGACATCATTTCGCCGCGCCGCCATGCGCTTATGCGAACAGCAAGATATTGCAGTTACAGCATGTACTTACAGCGTGCAGTGACGGCGCGTGTGCGGCGCGCTAAAATGCTATGTTGGCAAAGAGGTTCCAGACGTTGGCGGCAGGTGCGCGATGATTTCCGGCATCGATGACGACGACATCCAGACGCTCGCGGAGATCCTCGAGCACGAGCAGGCTATGCATCGGCGCAAATGCAGCATTTGCTTCGCGATGTTCCTGTTCGCCTTTTGCTCGCTGGTCGTCGCTCTGGTGCTCGTCGCCATTCAGCTCGCCACGGCAATGAGTGCGCCGGCGGGGCTGGAATCGCTTGGCGGCGGATTTGCTCTGTTCCAGGTGCTGGCGCCGTTGGCGGCAGTAGCGCTGTCGTTTTTCGGCGCCTGGTGGGCGGCTCAGAATTGTTTGCATGCGATCGAGCGGACGCTGTGCGCGGCCCGCAATCAACGCTTCAAGCTTTTTCATACCTTTCTCGGCCAGATTAAGTGCGCCGATAAGGAGAAACAGCGCGCGTGGCTGGAGATCGTCAAAAGCGCTGTGATGTGAAGGCGTTGCGGGGGAATACATGACTACAGCAGGCGACGAAGACCTCGCCGCTCTCATCGTGCGCGAGCAGGCAGGCTTTCGCCGCATCCTGCAGGCGGGCGTCGTCACGCTCGTCATCATGGCGCTGATCAGCGCCGCTTTGGGCGTTTATCTCTACATCGCCTCGCAAAGCCTGATGGAAACGACGCGCGTGCTGCAGGCCAACGCCTTCGAAACGCGTCGGCGCGTGGACGCCCAGAACAATCGCATCGTCGCCCAGGAAATCGCCATCCGGCGGACCTATGACGAAATCCGTCAGTCGCTCGGTGAAGCACAGGTCGCCGCCACGCCAGAAACCGTGAGCCTCGCGCGCGACGCTTCCGCCGCTTTCCTGCTGCGCGGGCGTATGCCGACGCTGACCGAACAGCGCGCCATTCGCCAATTCGGCGAACGTCGCCCGAGCGGCGTCTCATCCGGCGCCCATGGTCTGTTCGCAGGCGTTACGGCGCTCCTGAATTATGAAAGCCGCGGCGAGCAGATCGCCGCCGACGCCGAGGAGCTGCCGCCGACGCTCATGACGGCGCGCGCTGGATTTGAAGCGGCCGCCTCCGCTGCGGACACGCGCAGTCTCGGCCGGGCGGGTCTCGCATGGATCACGTTCGAGGACGCGTCATCTGCGCGGAACAACTACAGCACGCCTGCCTGCACGGCGGTTTTTGAGGCCATCGACGATATAGGCGGCAGCGCTGATCCGAGCCCGCAGCCGCTTTACTGGCGCGCTCAGTGCGAGCGCAAAGTCGGCCTGACCAGCCAGGCGCTGGAACATTACGCCCAGGCGCTCGGCGCCAGCACGGCGCTGGTCGAGAACGGCGGCGCGCGCGACGCCGCTGAGCTGACGCTCGCCATGAACGCTTATCACGGCGTCGGCACCACGCTGATCGCGGGCTTCGACATCCCCGACGATGCGCCCGGCATGCGCGACGCCCTCGCCATCGCGGAAGACGCCTGCCCCAATCTCGAGGCCTATTCCTATCGCTCCAACCGCATGGCGATGGCGCTGTCATGTCTGGATGAAGCCATCGCGCTGCGGCGCACGCTGGGCCAGACGGACAATCAGCTCAGCGGCTCAGGCGAAAATATCAGCTTTGCGCATCTGCGCGACGGCGATTTCAACGCGGCTTATCAAAACGCCGCAGCGATCGAGCGGACGGGCATATTCGCCTGGAACGAAGTCGTGCGCGCCCTCGTCGCGCCGCGGACGCGCTTCGCCGGTTCGCGCGCCCGCCGCGCCGCGGCGGCCGATGCGCGCCGCAACGTCTCCATGTTCTCGGTGGGCCAGTTCAATATTTGCGAGCTGCGCGCGCTGTTCGACGAAGACCATTACGAAGCCGCCCGCCGCATCATCGCCGAAACCCATCCCGGCGAAGACGTGCGCTGCGAACAGGCCGACTGACGCGCCGCGCCCTTTAGGACACAGCGCGTCTCAAAGCGCGGTTCAGCGGTTGGCCATCAAGGATCAGCCCGGGCATGACCAGCAGGATCAGCGCACGGGCGTGAGGCCCAGCGCCCCTAGCGCTCGATCGTGTTGGATGAGACATCCACGGTCGGGGCGCGATTGTCGATCTGCGCATAGCCGGGCTGACGGATGACATTGTCCACCACGGTCGGCGTCGCCTCTTCAGTGATCGTCAGCGGCGCCAGGTACATATTGTCCGGCTGCGGAGAGCCGCAGCGGTTCAGACTGTTGCGCTCATAACGGCCACGCGCATTGTCGCGGATATGCAGGCAATGCGACGTCGTGTCCGAAAACGTGTTGTCGAGCACGTTGGGCTGCGAGTTTTCATACGCCAGGAAAGACTGATCGCCCGTATTGGAGATCGTGTTGCGCTCATAACGGCCGGCCGCCACGCCGCCGACCACGATGCCGCGCAAGGCGCCGCTGATCTGGTTTTCCTGCACATAAGGACGCGCGCCGCCAAAGACTTCGATCGCGCGCGAGTCAGCGCCCGGGGTGATCCGGTTGCGCAGCACGCTCGCCGTGGTCTGGCCTTCGAGATAGACCGCCGTCGCGCCGGTCGAGCCGATTTCATTGTCCTGATAAATGCCGCTCGCATTCTCGCCGACATAGAAAGCGTGGAAGGCGCAATACGCGAAATTATTGCCCTGCACGGTCGGCGCGGCCTCGCCCTGCACATAGATGCAGGAATTATGGTCCGAACGGATTTCATTATTGATGATGCGCGCGCGTCCGCCCGGCACCCAGATTGCCGCATATTCCGCAATCTGACCTTCAAGAATGAAGTTCTCGATCGTGGGCTGGCCGGCTGTGACATAGATCGGGCGATAAACCGCCGCGCGAATGCGCGGACGGTTGGCGCCCGCGCCTTCGCCGCGGATCGTTACCTGAATTTCCTCGTCGAAGGTGACGTCTTCCGTATACGTGCCGGCTCGCACCAGGATGGTCTGGCCGGCGGTCGCAGCTTCGACGGCGGCCTGGATGGTCGTGTAATCGCCGCGGCCTGAACCATCGACGATGACGTCCGCCGTCACAGGTGTCGTTTCGACGGGCGGGGTCGCCGCCGGCGCGCTCGGACGCAGAGCCGACAAGCGGTTGCGCGCCAGAGGCGCAAACGCGCCTTCGGGATAGCGTTCCAGATAGGCGTTGAAGTCTGCCGGGTCGTCGCTCTCCGTGATCGATTCCCAGAAGGCGAGTTCGATGCGGTCGCCGCCGACCAGCATGGTGACGGCCTCTTCGCCCGACGGCGTCAAAACGCGCGCAACGCCTTCGTTTTCGGGATTGGTCGCGGTCGAAGCGGACGCGACGGTTTCCTCAGACGCCGGATTGTCCGCGACCGAGAAATAGAAGTCATCGCCGGTGAGGCTCGAGGCGTCCCATGGAATTTGAGCGCCGTCGGTTTCATCGATCACGCGTTGGCGCACGCGGCGAAATACGATTTCAGCCGCGACTTCGGGTTCGCCGATTTCGTTGGCGAGCGCTGCGGCGTACGGGCTGTTGGAGCCGCGCCCGTCGCTGGCGACGGTGCCCGGCGCGGTCGCATAGCCGATGAACGTGCCGACCGGCGCGCGCATCTCAGCAAGGCCGGAGCCGGAGCTGCGCGAAAACGAGCGCGCCAGCGGGTTGTTCCGGCAGGCGTCCAGAATGATGAAATTAACGCGATTGCCGGCTGATTCGAGCTGTTCGAGGATCCAGTCGGCGCGAATGGCTTCCGCGCCCAGATCAGCTTCGCGCGCGATCGAAGCGTCGATCGGAACGAGATAATTCTCGCCGCTGAGCTGCACGCCATGGCCGGAATAGTAAAACAGGCCGACGGCGTCATCGCCTGCATCCTGAAGGGCGACGGCGAAATTCACGATGGCGCGCTCCATCGCGCGTTCATTGCCGTCTTCGACGGTGGTGACGTCGAAGCCCAGCGCGCTCAGGCGCTCAGATAAAAGCTCAATGTCGTTAATTGGATTGGCGAGCGTGCTGTATTCGTAATTGGCGTTGCCGATCAGGAGCGCGACGCGTTCTTCCGCGCCTTCTGATGCGTCCTGCCCTTGCGCCGTGAATGCCAAACCGAATGCCGCGAAAAGGCCGATCACAATGCGGCGCCCAGCAGTCTTCATGTCGCGTCCCTCTAGTCCATGCTCGCGTTCGCGCCCAAATTAACGCAGGTCGCCGCCTGAAAGCAGCCCTCTGCGTCGCGCGCGATTCAATCCCGCCGCAGTTGGGCGCGCAATTGGGGCAGTGATGAGGCTTGGACACGAAGATTTGGCGGACAAAGCGATTTTCCGCCGTCAGGGAGTTCGACGTGGCCCAGATTGAAACACCCTGCATTCAGGTGTGCACGATCGATTGGCGTTCGGGTCAGTGCATGGGCTGCGGACGCACCCGCGCGGAGATCGCAGGCTGGACCAAGCTTTCAGACGATGAGCGCACAGCGGTGATGCAGGAATTGCCCGCGCGCCTGGAAACGCTGCTTACCCAGCTGCGCGCCGACGCCGAACGCCGCAAACATCAATAGCTCATCTGCTTCTTGAGGGATTGGAAACGCGCGCCTGTCACGATGAAGCGGCGGGAGAATAGTCATGCGCCTCCACCACGCCGTCATCGTCGTCGCCGTCGCAGGGCTCGCCGCCTTTGTCGTCGATGGCCGTTCATCGCGTCGCGGCGCGGACGGCGAGCACATGACCGCACGCGCACATGCGCTGAGCGAGCAGCCCCGCCTTGGCGCCGGCGCCGCCGCCCTGCCCCGAGACGCGGATGGCCATTACTGGGCTGAGGCGCGGGTGAACGGTGCTCGCGTCCGCTTTCTTGTCGATACCGGCGCGACCTATGTCGCTTTAACGGCGGCGGACGCGCGACGCGTCGGCGTCGATGTGGATGACCTGGAATTCATCCACCCAATTGCGACCGCTGGCGGTCAAGCGCTCGCAGCCGTCGTAACGCTGAACCGCCTCTCCGTGGCCGCCATCACCGAGCGCGACGTCGAGGCGATCGTTTTGCGCGAGGGTCTGGATCAGTCCCTGCTCGGCATGAGCTTTCTCGGACGTCTCTCGCGGATCGAGGCGAGCCGCGACACGATCATTCTGCGCCGCTGAACAAGGGCGAGAGCGCCTCCCACCCCATTTGCAGCGCGACCACCGTCAATCCGGCGGCGAATAATCTCTGCAGGAGCGTGCGCGACAGCCCGTGCGCCAGGCGCGCGCCGAGAGGCGCGGTCAAAACCGTCAGTGTCGCGATGAGAAGAAATCCCGGCCCGTTCACGAAGCCGAGCGAGAACGGCGGACGCCCCTCGACGCCCAGGCCCGCGATGATGAAGCCGAACGCGCCCGGCGCGCCGATCGCTGCGCCAAAGCCCGCCGCCGTGCCGACGGCCTGATGGATCGGTCTGCCGGAAAGCGTCATCAGCACGACGCCGAACACGCCGCCGCCAATTCCCATCCAGGATGAGACAAAGCCCAACCCGCCGCCAATGCCCGCACGCGCCGCGCCGGTCGGCAAGTCGTCGAAAACCGGCTGCACCGAGCCGCCGCGCGCCATCCTTATAGCGACGATACAGGCGCCGATGGCGAACACGGCCGATAAAGCGTCCGCCGGAACGAGACGCGCGAGCATGCCGCCGGCCAGCGCGCCGGCGACGATCCACGGGCCCCATGTCCGCAACACGCCGAAATCCACCGCGTCGCGCTT
>JAUIEH010000171.1 GCA_030428405.1 Alphaproteobacteria bacterium | reverse complement strand
GACGTGCTCGAAGCGATCGTGACTCGCCTGCCGCCGCCGCGTGAAGGCGAGCGCGATGCGCCGCTTAAGGCGATGCTGGTCGACGCCTGGTATGACCCTTATCTCGGCGTCGTCGTGCTCTTCCGCGTCATTGACGGCGTGCTCAAGAAGGGCATGCGCATCAAGATGATGTCGACCGGCGCCGTGCATCCGGTCGATCGCGTCGGCGTGTTGTCGCCCAAGCTGACGGAAATGGCCGAACTCGGCCCTGGCGAGGTCGGCGTGCTGACCGCCTCGATCAAGGAAGTCGCAGACGCGGCCGTCGGTGATACGATTACGGAAGACAAGCGCCAGACCGCTGCGCCGCTGCCGGGCTTTCGTCCGGCTCAACCGGTGGTCTTTTGCGGCTTGTTTCCTGTCGACGCTGGAGATTTCGAGGATCTGCGCGCCGCGATGGGCAAGCTGCGGCTCAATGATGCGAGCTTTTCCTTCGAGATGGAGACATCGGCCGCGCTTGGTTTCGGTTTCCGCTGCGGCTTTCTCGGGCTTCTGCATTTGGAAATCATTCAGGAGCGTCTCGCGCGCGAATTCGATCTCGACCTGATCGCGACGGCGCCGTCGGTCGTCTACCGCATGCATCTGACGGACGGCGAGACGCTGGAACTGCACAATCCCGCCGACATGCCCGACGTCGTGCGCATCGATACGATTGAAGAACCCTGGATCAAGGCATCCATTCTGACCCCGGACGACTATCTCGGCCCGATCCTGCAGCTCTGCCAGGAGCGGCGCGGCGTGCAGAAGGATCTGTCCTATGTCGGTCCGCGCGCCATGCTGACTTACGAGCTGCCGCTGAACGAGGTCGTGTTCGATTTCTACGACCGGCTGAAATCAATCTCGAAGGGCTATGCGAGCTTCGATTATCAGCTCGTCGATCACCGCGAGGGCGACCTCGTGAAAATGAACATTCTCGTCAATGACGAACCAGTCGATGCGCTCTCAATGCTGGTGCACCGCAGCCAGGCCGAGCGCCGCGGCCGCGTCATGTGCGAAAAGCTCAAAGAGCTGATCCCGCGTCATATGTTCAAAATTCCCATCCAGGCCGCAATCGGCGGCCGCGTGATTGCACGCGAAACCATTTCTGCACTGAGAAAAGACGTGACCGCGAAATGTTACGGCGGCGACGTCACGCGCAAGCGCAAGCTGTTGGAGAAGCAGAAAGCGGGCAAGAAGAAGATGCGCCAGTTCGGCCGCGTCGAAATCCCGCAAGAAGCCTTCATCCAGGCGCTCAAGATGCAGGACAGTTAGGCGCTGCTTGCGTCAGCATTTTTGACCGGTCGGTGTCCGCGGCGAACGGCGATGGCGTGGTTTGACGCCAGCGTCTTCCGTCGCAACTAAGGCGCGCGGCTTGCGCTGCTGGCGTGCAAGCCTCAGCATCTCCGCCCCGCACGCGGAGGCTCTCATGACGCTCAATATCTATCTCACCTTCAACGGCGACTGCGCCGAGGCGTTTGGATTTTACAAATCAGTGTTTGGCGGAGATTTCTCGGTGCGCCAGACTTTTGGCGAAGGCCCGGCGGAGATGGGCGTCGCGGAAGCCGACGCCGACAAGATCATGCATATCTCGCTGCCGGTCGGCGCGAATGTGCTGATGGGCTCAGATGCGCTGGCAAGCCAGGGCGGCGGCGTGAGCGTCGGCAATAATTTCTCGATTTCTTATGCGCCGCCTTCGCGCGAGGAGACCGAGCGCCTATTCGCAGCCTTGTCCGATGGCGGTTTCGTGAAAATGGAGCTGCAGGACACGTTCTGGGGCGCTTATTTCGGAATGTGCACGGACAAATTCGGCGTCAACTGGATGCTGAACCACGAGACCGCTTAAGACTGGAAAACCGGCCTTGGCCGTCATGCGCCTGCCGGAAATTGGCGTGTCGCCTAGGTCACGAGCTTTGGCTCCGCCACCCAGCGGCGCGCGTCAGCTTCATCCGTGAAAATCCGTACACGCCAGGAGCTGCCCTCAAGCGCGGATGCATAAGCGTCCAGCTTGGCGTCCAGCCCGTCGTCCGCGACAATGAATGCGACGCGCAGATGCGGCGTCGATTCTGACTGAGCGAGATCCATCGATCCGATGATTTCCATGTCGGACTCGCTTAGGTCGAACTCGTCGACCTCGCGCAAATCGATGAGCTGGTACTTGGCGGCGTCCGAACGCGCATCGCCCATGAATTCGGCGTTCGCGCTCATGATTTCGTGAAGCGAAACGTCGCCGCGGTGCTTCCACTCAATGCCGTTGGACGTCCACCTCACATCATACATCTGGTGCGGCTCTCCCTGAGTTGGAATACGATCTATGCAGCGCCGGAACGGTTCACATCACCATCGACATTATTACACAAAACAAGTCGGCATTGTCGTTTTATAATCAATCTAAGTTGTCGCCTCACAGCGACTTCTCGAACATCTTGGACGTCTTTTCGGTGCGATAGCCCATGCGCTCATAGAAGGCGTGGGCGCCGTGCCGGTTTTCGCGCGACGTCAGCCGCACGAGAAAGAGACCGCGATCGCGCGCCCAGGCCTCGCCCGCGTTCACGAGCGCGCGGCCGAGACCGGTTCCGCGCTTATATTCGGTGACCACGAGTGCAGCGATGCGCGCATGCGCCGGCCGCGTCAGCGCGAACACTTCTTCCATCAGGATGAAGCCGTCGAGGCGTCCGGGCGTGTCCTCGAGCACGAGCAGAAGGTGGTTTTCGCTGTCGTCGATGCGCGCGATGCGGTGATGCGCGTCATGCGGGGAGACATTGTAGCCGAGCGTTCGGCACAAGCCTGAAACCGCATCGGCGTCGGTGACATCGGCGCCGCGTACGAAGGGCGGGTCGCGAACCGCCCTGGGAGCGACCGGCGAGTTTTTCATCGGACGCAAATCCTCGCCTTACAGACGAATTTGTCAACTCGTTCGCGTAAGGCGAGGAACGCGCGCCGTGAAATCGCGGCGCGCGCTGGTGATCAGCTTGTTCAGCCGGGTGCGCCGACGAACGGCTCGAACAGGTCGTCGTCGATGTCTTCGGCGCGATTATTGACCATGCGGCGTTCGATCATGACCTCGCCGTCCGGACCATATTCGTCGATCGCGACCGGCAGACGGCCGTCGAAATGGTCCATGTTGAAGATCCACATGCCGTCGCTCATTTGCGAGGGAATGGCCGGCGACTGAAGGAATTGCGCGAGCGCCTCGAACGACATCGCGATGTCATCGCCGCCCGGCACGTCGTAAGCCCGCACGACATAGATCGTATAGCGAAGCTCGTCGTTCTCGGTGACGTCATACGCCAATGCGTTCGGATAATCTTCCAGGCTGCGGTCATTGACGCGGGTTACGACGCGCTCCACCGCATCCGCGCCGGGAACGCCCATCGCGCTCATGTCCGGCGCGCCGGGAATGGCGGCTGCGCCGTTCGCGCCGGCATAGGCCTGGGCCGCCGCCATCGCCGCTTCGAGTTGCGCGCGCTGTTCATCCGTCAGGCCGGGCATGGTCGAAACGTCCGGCATGCCGTTCGCGCCCATTGAGCCCATTGAGCCCATCGAGCCCATTGAGCCCATCGAACCAGCCGCGCCGGCGCCGCCCATGGCGCCCATTCCCGGCATGCCGGCGACACCTTCAGCGCCGTCGATCGTGATGACCTCGCCGGCATCGTCTTCGACATAGAGCGTGCCGTGCGTGCCATCTTGCGGCCGGTGCAGAATGACGCCGTCTTCTCCCGCGCGGTCGAAGGCCAGAACGCCCATTCGCAGCATGTGGTTTTCGGCATAGCCCGACACCGAGCCGATTTCGCCGGTGTGGAGATAATGGGTCTCAAACTCGAAAGACGCGCCCCCATGTGCTGCGCCTGCAGCCAGCACGCCGGCCGCACATCCTGCGATCAATGCGTTTTTGAAGTTCATCTGCTTCGCTCCCCGAGAACGCTGCGCGCCGCTCATGACAGGCGCGCTTACGAATCACGGGCGAGTTTGGCAATTCCGACCGGCTGAAGCGAGTTCGGCCCTCAGTCGGCGGCGACGTGAAGCCCCAGAAAGAAATCAGAGATGTCGTCCAAAACCGGCGCGCGGCCTCGGAATGTCGGGCTGATCGCCATCAGGGTCTCACCGTGATCGGCGTCGTCATAATACCGCGTCTCGACCTCAGCGCCGGCCTCTTGCAGGCGTGCGGCGAGGGCGTCGGTGTGACGCGGCGGCACGGAGGTGTCGTCACGGCCGGTGAGCAGAAGCATTGGCGGCGCGTCGGCGCGCACGAAATTGATCGGCTGGGTGGCGTCGAGGTCGTCGGCCGAACCAAATGCTGCGCGCGTTGAATCCGAATCCAGCGGCAGGAAGTCGTAGGGTCCTGAGATGCCGGCGACGCCCGCAATAGCGCTCGGATCGCCGCCCGCGGCCTCAAGGTAGCGCTGATCCAGAGCGACCTGCACCACATTGTATGCGCCGGCGGAGTGGCCGGAGAGATAGATGCGCGTTGCGTGTCCGCCATAGGCGCCGGCATTGGCCTGCGTCCACGCAATGGCGGCGGCGACGTCGTCCAGAAAAGCGGGGAATGCGACGTCCGGCGTCAGCCGGTAATTGGCGATGACAGTGACGAATCCGCGCGCCGCAAAAGCGCGTCCGACGAAGGAGTAATCCTGCCGCCGCCCCCAGCTCCAGCCGCCGCCATGTATGAAGACCAACACGGGAAGGTTTTCACCGCCTGCGCGCGGGGCATAGACATCCAGGCTGCGCCGTTCGCCTTCGCCATATTGAATGTCGTGCGCGACGCGTTCGCCCGCGCGCTCATCAATCGTGACCGCATTGAGCAGGCCGACGCGGTTGCAGCCGCCGAGCAGGACGAGCGCGCTGACCGCCAGAATCCAGACGTTGCGCCGCATGGTGGAGATGATCATGTCCGCCGTCCCGTTCGTGACCAGTTCGGCCACAACTTATGCTTCAGTCGTGCTTTGTCGATGGCGCGCGCCGCGCTTTAAAGAGGCCTGGTTGCGACGGGGACGCGGGCGTCGAGCATGACCGATGGCTTGAAGACCGACGAGAAGGGGTGCGTGCGCTGCTGGTGGTGCGGCGACGATCCTTTTTATCAGGCTTATCACGACGAGGAATGGGGACGCCCGGTCGAAGACGACGCGCGTCTGTTTGAAAAGATCGTGCTCGAGGGGTTTCAGTCCGGCCTGTCGTGGCTGACCATTTTGAAAAAGCGCGAAAACTTTCGCGCGGGCTTCGCCGGCTTCGACATCGACGCCGTTGCGCGGTTCACCGACAAGGATGTTGCGCGCCTGCTCGGCGACGCCGGCATTGTGCGCCATCGCGGCAAGATCGCCTCGGCCATCAACAACGCCAAACGCGCTCAGGAACTGCGCCGCGAAGCCGGCTCGTTGGCCGCATATTTCTGGGGCTTCGAGCCGGCGCATTCCGATCGACCCAAGCGGGTCGACAAGCCCGCTCTCATGGCGATGGCCAGCACGCAGCATTCTTCAGCGCTCGCCAAGGACCTCAAAAAGCGCGGCTGGTCCTTTGTTGGTCCGACCACGGTCTACGCCTTCATGCAGGCCATGGGCATGGTCAATGATCACCTTGAGGGGTGCCACGCGCGCAAAATTGTCGAGCGCGAACGAAAAGCGTTTTCGCGCCCGGCGCCAAAATGAGCGCCAGCTCGAAAATTGAGAAAATTGAGCATGCACGGCATTGCGACTTCAATTCGCCAATTTTCGTGCGCAACATCACATGTGGAGTGGCATGCGCGCGATTTTGCGCGCGGCGCTCATCATAACAAGATGGCGGCGCGAATGCGTCAGCTGCGGGACTGCGAGGATGCGTCGCTGAAGCTGCGACGCTGCAAAATGCGATGAGTACGGTTCACGGCACTTACGATACGGCTCGGCTGCTGGCGGCGCTCGAGACGGTGCTCGCGCGCCTGGACCGACGTGCGCCGGCCGCGCGCGCCATCGCCCGCTGGGCCGTCTCCGCGCAAACCACTCTCGGCATCGATTTCGGGCCGCTGGTCGGCCTTAAAGACGGCGAGGACGCCGACGGCGACGGCGGTCGCGATGACGAGCCGGACATCAGTGAAACGCTCATCCAGGCAAAGCCGTGGCGGCGCTTCATCGCGGCTGTGTCCAAGCGGCGCGCTGAGATCGGCGAGCCGAAGCCGGATCCGCTGGCGGTCAACGCCGCATCGCTCGCCGAGGCCGCCGGTCTTGAGGACCCAGCGGACCGTGCGCTTCTGGAAACCGTGGCGCGCATCGGCGCGCGGCTCTGGTTCGCCAATTTCGAACGCGCGGCTCTTTCGGGCGACGCTTTTCAGCCAGAAGACGTCATCTCCGCGATCGCCGGCATTGAGCCTGAGACCGCGCGCACCGCGCTGCGCGCCGG
>JAUIEH010000170.1 GCA_030428405.1 Alphaproteobacteria bacterium | reverse complement strand
CTAGCGCGGGGCGCGTTTGGCGAGGATGCGCTGAAGCGTGCGCCGGTGCATGTTCAAGCGGCGCGCGGTCTCCGAGACATTGTGGCCGCATAGTTCGTAGACGCGCTGAATATGCTCCCAACGCACGCGATCGGCCGACATCGGATTTTCCGGCGGCTCCGGCAATTCGCCGGTCTGCGCCAGCAAGGCCTTGGCGACGTCATCGGCGTCTGCCGGCTTGGCGAGATAGTCGACGGCGCCCGCTTTCACGGCGGCGACCGCCGTGGCGATGTTGCCGTATCCGGTCAGCATCACAACGCGGCAATCCGGCCGGTTTTTGTGAATTTCATCGACAACGTCGAGGCCTGAGCCATCTTCCAGACGCATGTCCAGGACGGCGAAGGCCGGCGGATTCATGCGCGCCACGTCATGGGCTTCGTTAACGGTTGCGACGGCGCTGACCACAAAACCACGCGCCGCAAGCGCGCGCCCCAGCCGCGTGCGAAACGCCGCATCGTCATCAAGGATCAAGAGCGTCTTGTCTGAGACGCTGTCCGGGACGGATGTTACGTGTTCGTCCACCGCGAAACTCCGTTCTCTGTCTTTATCTGGCGTCGGATCGGCGTCAGTTGAATCATCAATATCGCGACATTTTGTCATTGGTTCAAATCTAACCCGACTGAACAGCGCTGAGCGGCCATCGCGCGCGGACAATGGCGCCGGTCCCGGCGTCGCGTCCATTGCCGAAGCTCACTGCACCGCCTGTTCGTTCGACAAAAGTCTTGGCGATGAAAAAGCCAAGGCCCAACCCGCCGAGCGCCTGTCCTTCGGTTCGTTTTGAGACATAAGGCTCGCCGAGCTTGGCGAGAATGTCAGAAGCAAATCCGGGGCCGTCGTCGCGGACTTCGACTTCAATCCAGTCTTTCGTCCAGCGCGCGATGACGAGAATCTCCGAGGCTGCGTAATCAAGCGCGTTCTCGACATAATTGCCGATCGCATACAGCATTTCCGGCATGCGCCTTAGCGCGGGCGAGCCTGTCCCCGTCCATTCGCCGCCGTCTGGCGGCTCAAAACGGGTGACGATCTCAGGACCGATGCCGCGCAATGGATCGACGACCTCATCGACGAGCGCGCGCAGCGAAAGCTGAGCGTGCACGGCGTCGTCCTCGCCGCCGCGCCGGCCGAGCTGGCTGAGAAGTTCGCGGCAGCGCTGCGCCTGAGACACGAGCAAGGCCGCGTCCTCCTTCATGTCCGAGCCGTCCGGCGCCTGCAGGTAGAGCTCTTTGGCCGTCACCTGGATGGTGCCGAGCGGCGTGCCGAGCTCATGCGCCGCGGCCGCCGCCAGCCCGCCCAACGCGGAAAGCCTTTGTTCGCGTGACAGGACCGCTTGCGTCGCCGCAAGCGCCGTGGACATGCGCCGCGCCTCCTCCGCCACGCGCCAGGCGAAAACCGACATGAAGCCCGCGCCCGTCACCAGCGTCGTCCAGAGACCGAATTCGTAAAGCAGCGGCGGATCAAACGGCGCGTCATGGCGCCACGGCAGCGGCGCATGCATGACCGCATTCACCAAGGCGCCGATGACGCCAGCGCCGGCCACGATCATCGCCTCGCGCGCCCGCAAGGCGCTGAACGCAATGACAACAGGCGCGCCAAGCAGGATCAGGAACGGATTATCAGCCCCGCCGGTTATGGCGATCAGCAGCGCCAATTGCAGAACATCGAAAGACATTTGCAGCGCCGCTTCGCGGTCCGAGACGGTGCGCTGCGGTCCCGAGCCGACGGTGAAATAGATGTTTAGCCAAGCGCTTGCCGCGATGACCGCCAGACAGGCCGCGAGCGGCAGATCGAATTTCAGCACCAGCGCGACGAACAACACGGTGACGCTCTGTCCGATCACCGCAAGCCAGCGCAACAACACCAGCGTGCGCATGCGCACCCGGTCCGACCGCAAAGAGATCGGGTCGGCGGCGTATTGCTGTGAAAACTCGAATTCCGCGTCGACCATCCCGGCCTCGTCTCGATGTGTTTGAATTCCGGCGCGCCCCGCACCACCGCTTATACTGCCGTGCGCCGCGCCGTTAACGCTATCGCCGCTAAGCGGCTTTGCGTTTCCCGCCAGCTAAGCCTATGTCATTGTGCAGGTGCGAAAGGACGACAATGCCCGCACGGACCGGCTTTGAAATTCGCCAGGCCGACGCCCGCTATTCGGCGCGTTTGCACTGCGAATTGAAGGCGCGCTCAGCATGAGCGCGGTGAAAGGGCTTTTGATTGGCGCGCTCAGCGCTGCGCTCGTCCTGCTGATCTTCTTTGGAATCAAGGTCTATCAGGGCCAAACGCCGGCGCGCGAACAATCTCGCGTGGTTGACGCCTCGATCACGATCGGCGGGCCGTTCACGCTGGTCGATCAAACCGGCGCCACGGTCACGGACGAAGACTTCCGCGGTCGACCAATGCTGGTCTTTTTCGGCTTCACCTATTGTCCCGACGTCTGCCCGTTCACGATGCAGGCGCTCGCTCAGGCGCTCGACCAGCTCGGCGATGACGGCGACATCTTCCAGACCGTCTTCATTTCAGTCGATCCCGAGCGCGACACGCCCGAACAGCTTGCATCTTATGTGGCCTCGAACGGTTTTCCGGAGAATGTCGTCGGCCTGACCGGCTCGCCGGACGCAATTCGCGCGGCCGCCGACGCTTATCGCGCCGATTACGACGTCATCGCCGACGACCCGAATGCGAGCGATTATCTGATTGAACACACCAGCGTGGTTTACTTGATGGACGCGGACGGTCGATTCGTCGAACCGTTCACGCATGCGTCGACGCCCGATGAAATCGCGACGCGACTGCGCAATTACCTGGACCGCGGAGGGAGGCCGCGCGCCACAGGTTGATGTGACGCCAGCGCTTAGAGGGGGCGCGATAACACGATGCTGTATACGTTTTACGAAATGGGCCATGCCCTGCTAGGACCATCGCGGCTGACCGCGAAGGCGATGCGGCAGGCATATCGCTCACCGCTGAACCCGATGTCGCAGACCCTGCCCGGCCGCACCATCGCAGCGGCCGCGGACGTCTTTGAATCGGTGACGCGCCGCTACGGCAAGCCGAGCTGGGACATCGCCTCCACTAACGTCAACGGATCGGACGTGCCCGTCGCGATCCGTTCGGCATGGCGCACGGCGTGGTGCGACTTGTTGCGGTTTGACCGCGAGCCGACCTTGCTGCGCGCGGCGCGCGGCGAGCGCGTGGAAGATCCGAAGGTTCTGATCGTGGCGCCCATGTCGGGCCACTACGCCACGCTGCTAAAGGGCACGGTGGAAGCCTTCCTGCCCGAGCACGAGGTCTACATCACCGACTGGGCGGATGCGCGCAACGTGCCGATCTGGCGCGGCCGCTTCGGCTTCGACGATTACGTCGCGCATGTGCGCGAGGCGCTTACTGTGATTGGTCCGCAGACGCATGTTCTCGCCGTCTGCCAGCCGGGCCCCGCCGTGCTCGCCGCCATTGCGTTGATGTCCGAAGACGAAGATCCCAACACGCCGGCGAGCCTGACGGTGATGGGTTCGCCCATCGACGCCCGGCTGTCGCCGACCGAGCCCAACCGGCTGGCCGAAGAAAATCCCTTGTCCTGGTTCCGCGACAATCTGATTTCGACCGTGCCCTGGCCCAATCCGGGCGCGTTGCGCCGGGTCTATCCCGGCTTCGTGCAACTCGCCGGTTTCATGGACATGAACTGGGACCGGCACGTGAACGCGCATTGGAGCTTCTTCCAGCACCTCGTCCAAGGCGACGGCGATCACGAGGAAAAGCACCGCACGTTTTACGACGAGTATCTCGCGGTGATGGATCTGACCGAAGAATTCTATCTCGAGACGGTCGACCGCGTGTTCCAGCAGCATCTTCTGGCGCGCGGAAAAATGGTCGTGAGCGGACGGAAGGTCCGGCCCGAGAATATCACTTCGACCGCTCTGTTCACGGTTGAAGGCGAGAATGACGACATTTCCGGCATCGGCCAGACCCAGGCCGCGCACACGCTTTGCGCAGGTCTGCCCGACAAGATGAAGCTCGACTACATTCAGCCCGATGTCGGCCATTACGGCGTCTTCAACGGTCGCCGCTTCCGCGAGGAAATTCAGCCGCGCGTTGCGAAATTCATGCGCGAGCACTGGAACCGGAAGCTCGACTTCGCCGCCCGCGAGCGTCCGCATCTGCGCCTCGTTTCCGGCGAATAAGCCAGCAGCGCGAAAGCATTAACGAAAAGGCCCGCCTTCGGATGCCGAAGGCGGGCCTTTTTATCATGCGGCTGGAGCCGCTTTACTGCGCCGACACCGTCATGTTGAGACGCGAGACGACCGCGTTGGGATCATCTTCCATCTGCATCAGTTCAGCGACAGGCACGGGGCTCGCCGGAGAAGCCGCGATGGCGAAGATGTTCGGATTGGTGATGAAGGTTTCGACCGCATCGGCGAACGCCATCACGAAGTCCTGCGCCGCACCCGGCGGCTCGCTCGAGGCCGCCGCGCGGATCTGGCCCGCGACCATGGCCGCGAGACCAGCCGTGTCGGAAGCCGGCGCGGCTTCGCCGCCCGTTTCACCACCGCCCTCGCCCGGGCCTTTGCCGTCGTCAGCGCCGCCCTGGTTCGCCGGCGGCGCACCACCACCGCCCATGAAGGCGGACGCGACTTGCAGCACCGTCGGCGCCAGACCGCGATCGGTATAGGTGACGCCGACACGGCTGATGATCAGCGGCTCCATCAGGGATGCGAAGGCGTCGGGCGAGTCAAAATCACTGAGCTGATCCTGCATGCCGACGGCGCGGTTGAGATATTCGCTCATCCCGCCAATGTCATAGTCGACGTCGAGATCGAAGCCGTCGACCATCGAGATGCGGTATTCTTCCGTGTAAATACGGTCTGCGGACGGGTCCGCGATCTGGTGCGAGACCATGGAGAATTCGAGTGAGTCGAGTCCGGCCATCGCGAAGCCCATCGCGGCCTGCGCGCCGAGCGGACCGGACGGATCAAAACTGAGCGTCAGGCCGTCCATATTGTCGCGATATTCAAGACCGCGGCTGGTCTCCTCGATCGAACCAGCAAAGCTCGCCAGACCGAAATTCACGCCGCCGACGGACACCGTGATGTTGCTGATATTGTAGCCGTCCCAATGCTTCACATAGGGGCTCATGAACGGCGAATCCGGGCGCATCGTGAAATCGCCGCCTTCGGCGGCATCAAACAGCGCCTGCAGCCCGTCCAGCGACGTGCCGTTGAGGCTGATCTCGCCGATCGAAATATTGACTTCGGTCATCTGACCCTGAATGTCGGTCTCGCCGACAATGGTCAGGTTCTCGAGCGCGACCGCGCCGATGGCGCCTTCGCTCCAATCGTTGACGCGCAGACCGCCGAGGGTCATTTCCATCGGCTGTCCGTTTTCGTCGATGAAGTCGAAATCCAGACCCTCAAGCGCGATGCTCTCAAACTGATAGGCCTCGAAGCCTTCGAACTCGATGCCCTCGCCTTCGCCGCGGAACATGGCGCTCGCGATGTTGGAGGCGACGAGCGGGTTCGGGCCGACAAAGCTCACCCGCGCGACCGTCATTTGCTGCGGGCCGGGCGCTTGGCCGCCCGCTGCTGCGCCGGAACCGCCCGGCTTGCCGTCGTCGGACCCGCCTGCGTCAGCGGCGTCGGTTTCGTCGTCGGAAACCGTCAGGCCTTCAAAAACCAGCGAGTCGAACACCGCCGCGCCGTTTTCCATGCGCAGATTGTCGAAGCTCATCGTGGCTGCGACCACATCCGGGCCGCCGCCGCCTTCCGTGACACTGACATTAGTGAAGGTGTCGATGGAGCCGTTGGCGGTGTGATCCACCCAGGTGAACGCGCCAGAGCCTGACGCCTGAAGATTGAGATACGCCAGCGCGTCGGCGCGCGCGTCCTGAGCAAACGCGGCTCCCGGCGCGAGCAAAGCCACGCCAGCGGCGGCGCTGAACAAACATGTCTTAGAAAGGCGCATTATCAATCCTCTGCATTCCCAGGCGGTTTCGTACCCATCCGCAGTGCACGCTAGCGATCCGTATGGCGGAATCACGGCGAGATCGCGTCCCCTTACCACGTTCGCCCGACAGGCGAGCGAAAAACCGTTTCAGCCCGAATTACTCGACTTTTTGCGCGAGTCGAGGATCAATCCGAGATCGATATGAACGCTGGCGCGCATACTCTCGAGGTCAAGGTCAACCCGCGCGCGCGGCGCATCAGCGTGCGCGTCGATCCTACGCGCCGGACCGCCATTCTGACCTTGCCGCGCGAGCGCGATTACAAAGCCGGCGCGGCCTTCGCGCGGGAGCGCGCACAATGGATCGCCGACGCTTTGGCCGCGCTGCCGGAGCCGATGCCGTTTGAGGAAAACGCAGAGGTTCCGGTGCTTGGCGCGCCGTGCCGGCTTATCCGCAGCCGCGACCGCGGCGT
>JAUIEH010000169.1 GCA_030428405.1 Alphaproteobacteria bacterium | reverse complement strand
ATCTCGCTATGATTGACGGCGTCACCATGGGCGGCGGCGTCGGCGTCTCGCTGCATGGCGGCCACCGCGTGGCGGGCGACAAAACATTGCTCGCCATGCCTGAAACCGGCATCGGCTTTTATCCCGATGTCGGCGGCACGCATTTCCTGCCGCGATTGGGGGGCGAAGTGGGCATGTGGATGGGCCTGACCGGCGCGCGGCTGAAGGCGGCGGATTGCCTGCATATCGGCGCTGCGACGCATTTCATCGTGTCCGAACGACAAGACGCCTTCATCAACGAACTCGCCCGCGCCCATGTCGATGAAAATGGCGGAACGGTCGACGCATTGCTCGCTGAATATGCCGGCGATCCCGGACCTGCGCCGATCGAAGCGGCGCGCGCAGACATCGATGCGACATACGCCGGCGACAGCGTCGAGGCCGTTGTGGCCGCGCTTGAAAAGAACGGCTCTGACTGGGCGCTCAAACAGCGCGACATTCTTCTGACCAAGTCGCCGACCTCGATGAAGCTGACCATGCGCGCCTTGAGAGAGGGCGCCTCCATGACGTTCGAGGACGCGATGCGCCGCGAACTGGCATTGTCTGCGCGCTGCCTGGATGGTCCCGATTTCTATGAAGGCGTGCGCGCGGTGCTGATCGATCGCGACAATCAGCCAGAATGGCGCCCGGCGCGGCTGGAAGATGTCGATGACGCTGAAATCGGCCGGTTTTTTGCAAGCGAAAACATGCCGGAAATCACGTTTATCGAAGACGCTTGAGCAGACAGTGCGTCCTTGATTCAAGTCGCGACGCGGCTGAACGTGCCCGGCGATGAGTCATCCGGCCATGGCGGCAGCGTCGCGTCATTGCGCGCCGGTCAAATTTTGAGGCGCAGCAGAGGGGATTTCCCATGCGAGGCGAAGTCTTTCGTTACGACGACAATTCCGGCGAAGGCCTGATCAGCGGCGATGACAATAATCGCTACACGTTCACGCGCGCCGATCTGAAGCAGCTCGCCCATATCGAACGCGGCACGCGGGTTGATTTCGACAATTCCGAGCCCGGCGTCGCGCGCGAGATTTATCTCATCGATCCCGTCCCGCAGGCGGCGCCCGCCGCCGCAGCCGCCGCACCGCTGCAAAGCACGAATGAAGACCTCAGCCTGTGGGGCTACTTCATGAAATGCATGGGCAAATATGTCGACGGCAATGGCCGCGCGCGCCGCAAGGAATACTGGTCCTTCGTTCTGTTCTTCGTGCTTTTGCAGATCGTCGCCGGAGTGCTCGACATGTCCCTGTTCATGCAGGGCGATTTCTATCTGCCGATCTTCACGGCTCTGGTTGCGTTGCCGTTCATTCTACCGGCCATCTCGGTGTCGATCCGGCGGCTGCACGATGTCGGCATGACGGGCTGGCTCGTGCTGATCGGCATCATCCCCTATATCGGCGGTCTGTTCATGCTCATCATCGGCCTGATCCCGTCGCAGCTGCAGACCAACCAGTACGGGCCGTATCCCAAGCCGCTGCCGCCCGCTGCGCCAGGAGCGGTCTAAAGCCACTGCGAGGAGCCGCACATGACTGACGTCGCCTTTATCGGTCTAGGCAATATGGGCGGGCCGATGGCGGCCAATCTGGCCAAGGCCGGCGTCAGCGTGCGGGCCTTTGATCTGTCCGCGGACGCGCGTGAGCGCGCCGCGGCCGCTGGATGCCGACCCGCAGCGGCCATCGCGGAAGCGGTGGAGGGCGCCGAGGCGGTCGTCAGCATGCTGCCGGCCGGCAAGCATGTGCGCAGCGTCTATATGGACGCTGGCGGAGTGTTCGATCTCGCGCCCGCCGGCGCCTTGTTCATCGACTGTTCGACCGTGGACGTTGAAAGCGCGCGCGTCGTCGCGGGCGCTGCGGCCGAGCGCGGTTTCGCCATGGTCGACGCGCCGGTCTCCGGCGGCGTGGCGGCGGCCTCTGGCGCGAGCCTGACCTTCATGGTCGGCGGGCCGGATGACGCCTTCGCGCGTGCTGAGCAGGTCCTGCAGCATATGGGCAAGGTCGTCATTCACGCCGGCGGACCCGGCACGGGGCAGGCGGCCAAGATCTGCAACAACATGCTGCTTGGCGTTTCGATGATCGGTACGGCCGAGGCGTTCAACCTCGCGCAGAAACTGGGCCTCGATCCGCAAGTGTTTTTCGACATCTCCTCAAAGGCCTCGGGCCAGTGCTGGTCGATGACGAGCTATTGCCCGGTTCCCGGCCCGGTTCCGGCCAGCCCGGCCAATCGCGATTACGAGCCAGGCTTCGCCGTCGCGATGATGCTCAAGGATTTGCGTCTTGCGCAGGAAGCCGCCGCACAGGCCGGCGCCTCCACGCCGCTGGGCGCGGAAGCCTCCGCACTTTATGCATTGTTCGACGCCGCCGGCGGCGGCTCTAAGGACTTCTCCGGCATTATAAAAATGCTCGCCGGCGAGTGGTCCAAGGACTGATATGCTGAAGACGCCGTATGCGTCTTGCGCGCAATTTTCGAACAAGCTGAGCGATTTTCGTTAGCTTTAAGCTCGCCTTAGGTCTTCGCCGCTATGGTCCCAATCAATGATTGGTGAGGGTTGCGGAGCGGACATGACGGCTGCATTGAACCAGAGCGCTGACGAGAGCTCCAAGCTGGACTTGAAGACGACCTATCGGACCACGCTGCGCATGGTCGAGCGTCTCCACCGTCAGCTGCTCGACGTCATCAAGGATGAACTCGACCGCAATGGCCGGGGCGACATCAACAGCGTCCAGGCGTTGCTGCTCTTCAATATCGGCGACGAAGAACTGTCGGCGGGCGAGCTGCGCTCGCGCGGGCATTATCTTGGCTCGAACGTTTCCTATAACCTCAAGAAGCTCGTCGAAGGCGGCTATCTTCACCATCAGCGCTGCGCGAGCGATCGTCGCTCGGTCAAGGTCAGCCTGACGGAAGCCGGCCGCACCACGCGCGACATGGTCGCCGATCTGTTCGAGCGTCATTTGGTCTCGCTTGGCCCGGTCGCCGAGCTGACGGCGGACGGTCTGGACGACGTCAACAATGCGCTGGCGCGCCTTGAGCGCTTCTGGGCCGACCACATCCGCTACCGCCTCTAAGCGAAGTCTGTCGAAAAACGTCGCCTGCGGCGATCTCGCCCTTTGTGGGCGAGCGCTAAATCGCGTTATGTAACCGTTCTAAAGAGCCAGAGGGCTGGATCGGGACGGGCGGCGGAGCCGCGCCGGTGATGCGATGGACTATCTCGCCAAATTTCGCGCCGCAGTCGAAGGCGTTAGAGATGAGGGGCGCTATCGCGTCTTCACCGATGTGCGCCGGCGTCGCGGCGACTTTCCCAAAGCGGTGTGGCGCTCTCCTGAGGGCGAACGCGAAATCACCGTCTGGTGCTCCAACGATTATCTCGGCATGGGCCAACATCCCGTCGTTCTCGACGCGATGCGCGACGCCATAGAAACGGCCGGGGCGGGCGCAGGCGGCACGCGCAATATCTCGGGCACGACCTGGTATCACGTCGATCTGGAAGCCGAGCTTGCGAGCCTGCACAATAAGAGCGGCGCTCTGGTCTTCACCTCCGGCTATATCGCCAATGAGGCCACGCTCAGCTCGCTCGCCAAAATTCTGCCGGGCCTGATCATTTTCTCCGACGCCGACAATCACGCCTCGATGATCGCGGGCATTCGCGCGGGCGGCTGTGAAAAGCGCATATTCCGGCACAACGATCTCGAACATCTCGAAAGCCTGTTGCGCGCGGCGCCGGCGGATGCGCCCAAGCTGATCGCGTTCGAGTCGGTCTATTCGATGGATGGCGACATCGCCCCGATCGAAGCGATTTGCGATCTCGCCGATCGCTACGGCGCTCTGACCTATCTCGATGAAGTGCACGCCGTCGGACTTTACGGCGCGACCGGCGCGGGCGTGGCGGAGCGCGAAGGCGTCGCAGACCGCATCGACATCATTGAAGGCACGCTCGGCAAGGCGTTCGGCGTGATGGGCGGCTATATCGCGGCGGAACAATCCATCACTGACGCCATACGCTGCACGGCCTCGGGCTTCATCTTCACGACCGCGCTTGCGCCCGCTGTTGCGGCTGGCGCGCTGGCGAGCGTGCGTCATTTGCGCCGGAGCCCGGAATTGCGCGCGCAACATCAAGAACGCGCCGCGGTCATGAAGGCGCGTCTGCGCGCGGCGGGCTTCCCGGTCGGTCCGTCAGTCACCCATATCGTGCCGTTGATGATAGGTGATCCGCGCTGCACCAAGGCGATCAGCGACAATCTGTTGAACGAGTACGGAATTTACGTTCAGCCGATTAATTATCCGACCGTGCCGCGCGGCACGGAGCGACTGCGCTTTACGCCGTCGCCGCTGCACGACGATGCGATGCTGGATGAGCTGATGAGCGCTTTGGACGAGCTCTGGGTGCGTCATCACATGAAACGCGTGGCCGCATGAGCGACGGCGATCCCAACGCCATTCTCGAAGGCCGCGAGATCATCGTGGAAATTACAATATTAGGCGATTTCGCGCGCGGCTGCGCGGTCGATGCGGAGACCGGCGTCGAGGCGGTCGTGATCGCGCCCGCCAATGCGGCGCGCCGCGACATTGAACGCCTCGCCACGTCCAAGCTCGCTCACGTGATGTACCGGCGCAAAAAAGCGGCCGATCGCAAGGACCGGCCGCCAAATCAAGGCTTCATCGCCTGATTGGATTTTACGCTTATGCGCCTTTGCGCCGCACGCCGCGGCCGAGGCCGATCTGCTTGGCGTATTCCGAACGCCGCTTGGCGTAGTTCGGCGCAACCATCGGATAATCGGCCGGCAAACCCCATTTGCGGCGATATTCCTCCGGCGTCATGCCGTAAGTCGTGCGCAGATAGCGCTTGAGCATTTTGAGCTTCTTGCCGTCTTCCAGACAGATGATGTGGTCATCCGTGATCGACTTGGAGATCGGAACGGCGGGCTTGGACTTTTCTTGCGGCCTATCGAGCGGCGCAACGGCGAGGCGGTGCACTTCAGTGTGAATCTGACGAATAATGTCGGGCACGTTGTCAGCCGGCACCGTGTTGTTGCTGACGAAGGATGCAACAATGTCTGCGGTCATTTGCATCACGTCTTCCGCCGTGATCTCAGGTTCGCCGGACTCGTCTGTCGAAGTGGCCTCGTCGGTCATGCTTTAATCCTCACGCTGCGACGTTCCAAGATTGCAAAAGAAGAAATTTGAAGTGCACAAGTAGTCAAAAATATAATGGAAGTGCAAACCAAAATTTTCGAATCGAAAAAATTTGTCGATTTGGAGCCGCAGGATCGCGACATCGAGGTCAGGTTCGCTGACAGTTGATCGAAGCGCGCGGTCCCCGATATGTAGCGGTTGGAAAGAACTAAAACACGAAAGGTCGGGCGTCCATGGCAGATGAAGCGGTGACGGCATCCAGCGGCTTTTTCAGCGATGCGCTGGGTGATGTCGATCCTGACATCGCCGCTGCGATCAACGCTGAAACGCGCCGCCAGCAAGACGAAATCGAGCTGATCGCGTCGGAAAACATTGTTTCCAAAGCGGTTTTGCAGGCCGTCGGCTCGCCTTTGACCAATAAATACGCCGAAGGCTATCCGGGGCGTCGTTATTACGGCGGCTGCGGCGAAGTCGACGTCGTCGAGGAGCTCGCGCGCAGCCGGGCCAAACAGCTGTTCAACGCCGGTTTCGCGAATGTTCAGCCGAGCTCCGGCAGCCAGGCCAATCAGTCTGTGATGCTCGCGCTGGCCAAGCCGGGCGATTCCATTCTCGGCATGAGCCTCGATGCGGGCGGTCATCTCACCCACGGCGCGCGACCGAACATGTCCGGAAAATGGTTTGACGCTCATGCCTATGGCGTGCGCGAAGCCGATGGGCGGATCGATTTCGATCAAGTTCGGGAGATGGCGCGCGCGCATAACCCGCGCCTGATCATCGCCGGCGGTTCGGCATATTCGCGCGCCATCGACTTCAAGACTTTCCGCGAAATCGCAGACGAGGTCGGCGCGATCTTTTGGGTCGACATGGCGCATTTCGCCGGTCTCGTGGCGGGCGGCGTTCACGACAATCCGCTCGACTACGCCCATGTCGCCACGACGACGACGCATAAGACCCTGCGCGGCCCGCGCGGCGGCATGGTTCTGACCAATGACGCCGACATCGCGAAGAAGATCGACTCCGCCGTCTTTCCGGGCCTGCAGGGCGGGCCTTTGATGCATGTCATCGCGGGCAAGGCGGTCGCGTTCGGAGAGGCGCTCAGACCCGACTTCAAGGCCTATGCGCGGCAGGTCGTCGCCAACGCCAGGACGCTCGCTGAGAGGCTGGTTCAGGGCGGCGTGGACATCGTGTCCGGCGGCACCGACACCCATCTTGCGCTCGTCGATCTGCGGCCAAAGGGGCTGAAGGGCTCCGTCGCTGAGGTGGCGCTCGAACGCGCGCACATCACCTGCAACAAAAAC
>JAUIEH010000168.1 GCA_030428405.1 Alphaproteobacteria bacterium | reverse complement strand
AGGCGCCCGAGCCGGGCGTTGCGACGACGCGCCTGAAGGCGGGCGTGCTGTTTCCCATGCCGCTGCCCGAACCGTTCGACTACGCCATTCCCGACCATCTCGAGGTTCGTCCCGGCGATCATGTCGCTGCGCCGATATCGGGCCGCGTTGCGCGCGGCGTGGTCTGGCGGGTGGAGGAGAATGACGGCGCGCGCGCGCTCAAGGAAATCGTCGAGCGTTATCCCGCGCCGCCCGTGCCGGAGGTGAGCCGCAATTTTGTCGAGTGGGTGGCGCGCTATACCTGCTCCAATCCGGGTTCGGTCCTGCGTATGGCGCTGCGCGGCTCAAGCCCGTGGAAGCCGCCGCCGGAAGAAACGGTTTATTCCGTCATCGGAGAGGCGCCGGCCAAGCTGACGGACGCGCGCCGCAAAGTGCTCGCCGTCGCCGAACATGGCGCTGCGACCGCCGCCAATCTCGCCAAGGAAGCAGGCGTTTCAACTTCCGTCGTCAAAGGGCTGGCGGAGGCGGGCGTCTTATCCGCGCAGCGCCGGCTGGTCGACAAGCCGTTTGAGCATCCTGACCTGATGGCGCCGGGGCTCGACCTGACGCAAGTTCAGCTCGACGCGGCGCGCGAGCTCGTCGCTCTCGTGCGCGGCGGCGGTTATGCCTCCGCCTTGCTCGATGGCGTGACCGGTTCGGGCAAGACGGAGGTCTATTTCGAAGCCATCGCCGAGGCGCTCGGCGAGGACGAAGACGCCCAGGTGCTCGTGCTCCTGCCCGAAATCGCGCTGACCCAGGCCGTCATCGGACGCTTTGAGCAACGCTTCGGCGCGCGGCCTGCGGAATGGCACTCCGACGTTTCCGACGCCGATCGCCGACGCACCTGGCGCGCCGTCGCGAAGGGCGAGGCGCGCATTGTCGTTGGCGCGCGTTCGGCGCTTTTTCTTCCGTATAAGAAGCTACGCCTCATCGTCGTTGACGAGGAGCATGACACCTCGTTCAAGCAGGAAGAGGGCGTCGTCTATCATGCCCGCGACATGGCCGTTCTGCGCGCCAAGCTTGGCGAGGCGGCGATCATTCTCGCTTCCGCCACACCTTCGATTGAAAGCCTCGTCAACGCTCAGCGCGGGCGCTACGCTTATGTCTCGTTGCCGGGCAGGCCGGGCGTCTCCGTCCTGCCGCAAGTCGATGCGATCGATTTGCGCATACATCGTCCGGCTAAAGACCGGTGGATATCGCCGCCGCTGTTGCAGGCCGTCACCGACACGCTGGCCAATGGCGAACAGGCGCTCTTGTTTCTCAACCGGCGCGGCTATGCCCCGCTCGTCATCTGCCGCGCCTGCGGTCACAAGATGAAGGCGCCCGACACCGACAGCTGGCTGGTGGAGCACCGTTATACCGGCCGGCTGATCTGTCATCGCACGGGCTTTTCCATGCCCAAGCCGGAGCGTTGTCCGGAATGCAAGGAAGTCGACAGCCTGCATGCGGTTGGGCCCGGAGTTGAGCGCCTGGAGGAAGAAGCGCGCCTGACCTTTCCGCACGCTCGCGTGGATGTGTTCTCCTCCGACACCGCCAAGGACCCGGCCGCCGTGCGCGCCAAAGTCGAGGCGATGGAGAAGGGCGAAATCGACGTGCTAGTTGGCACACAGATTGTCGCCAAAGGTCACAACTTTCCCAGACTGACGCTTGTCGGCGTGGTCGACGCTGATCTGGGCTTGAAGGGCGGCGATCTGCGCGCGGGCGAGCGCACTTATCAGACGCTGGTGCAGGTCGCTGGTCGTGCGGGCCGCGCGGACAAGCCGGGGCGCGCGCTATTGCAAAGCTGCATGCCCGACCATGAAGCCATCTCGGCGCTGGTGGAGGGCGACCGGGACGCCTTTCTCTCAACTGAAATCGAAGGCCGACGCGATCTGGGGCTGCCGCCATATGGCAGGCTCGCCGCCGTCATTATGGCGGGTCCGGATGAAGCCAAGCTGGATGCGGCCGCACGCGCTGCGGCCAAGGTCGCCCCGCTCGCGGACGGCGTGGACGTGATGGGGCCGGCCGAGCCGCCAATCGCGGTCGTGCGCGGACGATTCCGGCGGCGCTTTCTTATCCGCTCGGACGCTCATGTGGATTTATCGGCTTATATGTCGGCCTGGCGCGCGCGCATGAAGACGCCCGGCGCCATCCGGGTTCAGATCGATATCGACCCGTATTCGTTTTTATGAGGCTTTGGCGTCGCCGTCTGCGTCATCGCCAGCGTCCGCATTCACGTCGCGCTCATTTCGATGCGGGGCGGCAAGCGCGCGCTGCACGCATTTGAAGAAGGCATCGGGCTTGATCGGCAATTCGGCCACGCCGTCGGCGCCTGCTTCTTCGAGCCGGACGAGGACATCCATATCCGTATCGCTCGACAGGGCGATGATGGCGGCGTCGCTGCGCCGCGCAGCATTGCGCAGCGCGGCGATGGCCGCCGCATCTTGCGTGCAAAGCATGTCAGCTTCGATGAAGATGAGATCGCAACGGCTGCGCGCGGCAAGCTCGCTCGCTGATGCGACATCTGAAACGCTGGCGGTCTCCACGCCGGTTTGAGCGAGCAGGGCGCGCAAGATCATGCCGACGCCCGCGGCGTCCTCAATTGCGAGCGCGCGCAGTCCCGGCGCGAGACGATGCGCGGCGCCCAGAGACGGTCCGTCCTGGAAATGGTTGGCCTCTATCTCGCCTTCCCAGGCTTCGACCGGGAACTCGAATTGGAAAACGATCGTGCCTTCGGCGTCGTTCTCCGTCCACAAATCCGCGCCGATGGCGTCGACAAGCCGTTTCGCCAGGACCGGTCCGTCGCCGATGAGCTCGACGACCTGATCATAGGCGGGGTCGCTGACGTCGGATTGCAGATAAAGGTCAAGCGTGTGCGACGGGATCGGCGCGCCGCTGTAATGCACGCTGACCAATAGCTTCTCGGCGCCTTCGTCGTCCTCGTTCCGGGTCAGACCGACTTCGACCGCGCCATTGCGCGAACGGCGCACCGCGGACTCGACCAAAACGGAGATGATCTGGCGCAGCCGTGTTGCATCGCCGAGATAAGCGCCATGGGCTTTTTGCGAGACGTTGAACGTCAGCGCCACGTCATTGGCGCGCGCTTCGCCTTCCACGCGCGAGTAGACGTCGTCCAATACATTGTGCAGCCCGAATGGCGCGCGTTGCAGGTCGACCTGCACGCCGTCGAGTTGGGCGAGCTCCGTAAAGTCTTCCACCAGATTGACCAGACGGCGAACAGAGGCCCTGGACTCATCCAAATGCGTTTCGCGGTCGTCATTCGTGACCGCGCGCTCAAGCGCGTCGATCGCTGCGAACGCGGCTGCGGCCGGCGCGCGGAGCTGCGTCTTCAACCTGGCGGAACGGCGTGCAAGCTCGCTCCGGTGGCGGCGCGCCGACAATTCAGCGGTGCTGCGGGCTTCCTCTGCGTTGTGTTCCGCCGTCCGGTCGAAATAATAGCCCCAGACGCGTGAGAGATCGTGTTCCGCACCCGGCGCCGCCTTGAACATCAAGTCGACGGCGCGACGCTGGCGGTCTTTGGTGTAGATGGCGGCCGGCCCGACAAATGAGGTCTGGCCGTCCAGCGCGCCGATCAAGAAGTCTCGGATGGTTGGAAGGCTGTCGCTGCGGTGAATGCCTGAACTGTGCTTGTCGACAAATTCAGCATTCGGCGCGCCCGAAAGTTCCAGAAACGCTTCGTTGACGTCGAGTATCGAACAAGCGCGCGCCAAGACTGCCTCAGTTGACGGATTATCTTCGAAATGGGCCGCCAGGTCGGTCACGCCGGAGAGCTTCAGCTCCATCAAATGACGTCTCGCCGCGCTGAAATCGGAAATCGTGGTCGGCGTCGGATTTTGCTGAAAGGCGAAATGTTTGGCCGCTTCGCTGTCTTCGGCGTTCCGCGCAGCGCTCTGCTCCAAGATGACGCTGCGCGCGCGCTCACGGGAAAGTCTGCGCATGCTGTGCAACGCCATAGCGAGCACCGCCAGAAATGCGAGCGCCGCCGCTGATACGGCGATGAACTGATTGAACGCATGAGCCTCGGCGGCGCCGGAAAGTTCCGTCGTCGCGGCGGCGCGCTCGGCGCGCGCGTAGTCCTCAATGCTGGCGCCGAAAGCGGCGTCAAAGCGGATGCGGCGCGCGGAACCCAATAATTCGGTCGCTTCGACCTGGTCGCCGTCGCGAAGGGCGCGCAATGCGGCGCGATCAAGTCCGGTGAGCGCGTCTTGAGCGATGCGGCCTTGTGCGATCGCGCGCCGGGCGTCGGCGTTCTGCGCGTCTGCGGCGGCTGCGTCCAGCGTGCCCATCAATTCGAGGCGCGCGTCGAGATAAGCCGTTTCCGCACGCGCATCATTATTGGCGACGGCGGTCAGGATGAGCCGGGTGAGGGCGCTGCGTTGTTCGATCAGCTCGCTGGCGCGCTGCATGTCGGCGGTCGCGACATGCGCGCGCGAATGCATGCGCCGCGCCTCGTCGATATTGACCACGCAAAAGGCGGTCGAAATGGCGAACACGACGGCGATCGTGGTCGCCAGCATTGGACTGAACGCCGAATTGGCGGTCAGCCTACGCAATTGATTTTGAACATACGCGCGCATGCCCGTCACAATGCATGTCACGCGTAAACAGAGAGTGCACGCTATGGTTACTCCCTTGACCCTCATGCGGGGCGCCAGCCAGTTTAGACCCGGCGAACGCTGAGGAGGATCACGCGATGGAGTTTCTCGTCTCGCCGGAAGTCTGGCTGTCGCTGATCACGCTGACCTTCCTGGAGATCGTTCTCGGCATCGACAATGTCGTGTTCGTGTCGGTCGCAGCCGACCGCCTGCCTGCGAACCGCCGGCAAGAGGCCGCGCGCCTGGGCATCTGGACAGGCGCCGTCATGCGCATCCTGATGCTGTTCGGTCTCGTCTGGCTCACGGAACTGACGCACGCGACCTTGTTCAATATTCCCGAATTTCTCCATTTCATGGGCGGCGACCCGTCGAGCGAGAACTTCGCGGCGTTCCAGCACGTCACTCTGGAAGACATCATCCTCCTATTGGGCGGCGTGTTTCTGTTGTGGAAGGGCACGACCGAAATCCACCACGTGCTCGAAGGCCATATCGATTCCAGCCTGGACCGCCCGGCGTCCGGATTCACGAACGTCATTCTGCAGATGACGGCGATCAATATCGTGTTTTCGCTCGACTCCGTGCTCACCGCCGTCGGCATGACGCGCGATATCGGCGATGGCGGCTTTGCGCGCATGTTCGTCATGGTCGCGGCCGTCGTCTTGTCGACGATCGTGATGGTGGCCTCGGCCGAGGTCGTGAGGAATTTCCTGGAGCGCCATCAGACGACCAAGATGCTGGCCTTGTCGTTCATCATGCTGGTCGGCGTTGCGCTGGTCGCCGATGGTCTCGGCTTCCACATTCCGCGCGGCTATCTCTACTTCGCCATCGTCTTCTCGCTGGCGGTCGAGGTGTTGAACGTCATGCAGCAGCGCCGGCGCCGGAATGAAAATGCAGGCGAGGCGCATTAGAAAAGCGCTGAATTAAAGCCGGCGGCCCCGTTCTGGGACCGCCGGCTCGCAGGGTGCGCAATTCGGCAGCGGGACTAGAAGCCGAGCTGCGCCCGCGTCATCGTCGTCACAACCGCATTGGCGTGCGTGTCCAGCGAGGCGCTGGACGCCGGCACCACGACCGATTGGACGTGTGCGGAACCAGGCGTTGAGACGACATAGCCCGTGACCTCGCCCGTGGCGTTGGTGCGGACGGTTCTGATCTGGCCGATTTCGGCGCCGTCTGCGGTGTAGACCTCATATCCGATCCAGGCGCCGGACGTGGTGTGCGCATGACCTTGCGGATGGCCATCCACGTGAACGCCGGCTTCAGCATCGGTCTCCACATCAGCCTCGACGTCGGCGTCGACGCCGAGATCGGTGGAAACGGCCGGCGTATTGACCACGCCGGTGACGTCGCCAGTCAGATCGATTTGAGCGTTCGCTGCGAAACATGTCAGCGAGGCCGCGCCGAGCGCGGCGACAATTCTTCTAGCCATGCCTGGCCTCCATCATTTGCGCCGCTGACGCTGCAGCGATCATCGCGCGCCATCGTCAGTGGTCGTGTCGTGACGAAAGAACGGCTGCGCGAAAGCGAAGTTCCGCGATCGGCGCAAAAAAAGGGCCCGGCGGATTGAGGCCGCCGGGCCGATTTTCGCATTTGGAATAGTCTTACGACAGACCAAGCTCGTGCGGCGTCATCGTCGTCGACACCGTTTCCGTGGTCGAGTCGAACATGAAGTGCTCGGCCGGCACGGTCACTGCGCGGGCGGCTTCATTGCGCCCGGCGCGCGTGGCCACGATCAGGTCCGGGCCGGATTCGGTGGCGGAGACCGACTGTACGAAGCCGATCATTTCGCCGTTCGGGCCCTCAACCGGGGCGCCGACCATCGAGGTGATGGCGGGGTCGATATTGAGGAAAACCATTTCAGGCTCACCCGTCACG
>JAUIEH010000167.1 GCA_030428405.1 Alphaproteobacteria bacterium | reverse complement strand
CGCGGCTTGATGCGGCGTCGAGAAGCTCGCCGGCGAGCCGCTCGCGCATCGTGTTTTCATTGCGTGCGCGCGCAGCCTGAACCAACCAGCGGATCGCCAGCGCCTTGCGACGGTCCGGACGAACCTCCACGGGAACCTGATAGGTGGCGCCGCCGACGCGGCGCGAACGCACTTCCAAGGACGGCGCGACATTGTCCAGCGCCTCATGGAAGACGCGGACGGGTTCGCGCTTGGCCTTGTCTTCGACGATGTCCAAAGCGCCGTATACGATGCGCTCGGCAACCGACTTTTTGCCGTCGTACATGATGTAGTTCATGAACTTGGTCAGCGTCAGATCGCCGAATTTCGGGTCCGGCAAGACCTCACGCTTCTCTGCGCGGCGACGTCGCGACATCTCGTTCTCCCGTCATTCCGACGCGCCCTTCATCCGCGCGCCTGGAAATCAGCCTCTCACCTTCGCCAGCAAAGCCGACCGATCAGCGCTGCGCGCCGACCGGCCTAAACCCCGCCAGAATTAAATACGGCCAAGCGGAACGCTCAGCCGATCGCCCGAGAGCCGGGCTTATTTGGGCCGTTTGGCCCCGTATTTCGAACGGCGTTGCTTTCGGTCCTTCACGCCATGCGTATCAAGCACGCCGCGAATGACGTGGTAGCGCACGCCCGGCAGGTCTTTCACGCGGCCGCCGCGGATCATGACGACGGAGTGTTCCTGCAGGTTGTGACCAACGCCGGGAATGTAACCGATCACTTCAAAGCCGTTGGTCAGGCGCACCTTGGCGACTTTACGCAGAGCCGAGTTCGGCTTTTTCGGCGTCGTCGTATAAACGCGCGTGCACACGCCGCGCTTTTGAGGACAAGCCTCCAGCGCAGGCACCGTGTTCCGCTTCGTTTTCGGCCGCCGCGGCTTGCGGATCAGCTGATTGATCGTCGGCATGCGCCGCCTCATGTTTTGAGCGCGCCGAATGCCGTCGCGCTCGAAATAACCGTGTCTCGCGACGCCGCTCACCGACGCGCGTATGCGCAAAACGCCCGACCGACCTACGGCCGGATCGAGCCGTTACGCAAGTTGTTGTTCTTACCGCTTTTTTGGGCCGCGTTTGAGAGAACTCACGGCCGACCCGCCAAAGAGAGCGCGGAACCTAGTCGCACGACCGCGCCTCGTCAAGCGCATCAACGAGTTTCTGTCCCAAAACCTGACGCCGGCTCGCTCCGGCGCCCCGCTACCGCATAAAACGAGACCGCCGGGCGCGTTCAAACGCCCGGCGGTCCGTTAACAGATTGCGTCGGTTCCAGTGCGGATTACGCGCCCGCGCCGGCCTCCGCATCGCCTGTGTTTTCAGCGGCCGCAGCATCCTCGATCGCTTTGGGCAGCGGCTCGGCCTCAGGGCTCTCGCCAGTATCGCCCATCTCCATGCGGCGCTCTTCGTCACGCTCATCAGCGACAGACTGCATCCGGCGCAGCGCGCCGCCCGTGCCCGCTGGGATCAGACGACCAACGATGACGTTCTCCTTGAGGCCCTCGAGCGTGTCGACCTTGCCTTGTACGGAGGCTTCTGTGAGCACGCGCGTGGTCTCCTGGAACGAGGCCGCGGAGATGAAGGAGCGCGTCTGCAGGCTCGCCTTGGTGATGCCGAGCAGAACCGGGTCGCCCTTGGCCGGCTTCTTCTTGGCCGCCTTGGCGCGTTCGTTCTCCTCGACCAACTCAAGCCGGTCGACCTGCTCGTTCTTCATCAGATTGGTCTCGCCGGGATCGGTGATCTCAATCTTCTGCAGCATCTGACGCACGATGACTTCGATATGCTTGTCGTTGATGGGCACGCCCTGCAGCCGGTAGACCTCCTGGATCTCGTTCACGAGGTAATCGGCCAGCGCCTCGACGCCCAGAATGGCGAGGATGTCGTGCGGCGCCGGATTGCCGTCGAGCAGATATTCGCCCTTCTGGATAAAGTCGCCTTCCTGAACGGAAAGGTGCTTGCCCTTCGGCACAAGATATTCGACGGGCTCGAGGTTTTCGTCTTCCGGCGTCACCTTGATGCGGCGCTTGTTCTTATAGTCCTTGCCGAATTCGACCCGACCGTCGGCTTCCGCGATGATGGCGTGCTCCTTCGGCCGGCGGGCTTCGAACAGCTCCGCCACGCGCGGCAGACCGCCGGTGATGTCGCGGGTCTTGGCGCCTTCGGTGGGAATACGCGCCAGGACGTCGCCGGCCTGAACCTCATCGCCGTCCCCGACCGACAAGATCGCGCCGACCGCGAGGATGTAATTGGCCGGGTTGCCGTTGGAGAGACGGACCGGTTCGCCGTTTTCATCCTGCACGACCATTGACGGCTGCAGGTCAGCCGCGCGCGGGCTCGCGCGCCAGTCGAACACGGTCTTGGACGAAATGCCCGTCGACTCGTCGGTTTCGTCCTTAACCGAAACGCCGTCGACGATGTCGAGGAACTTCACCTTGCCCGACACCTCGGTGACGATCGGCGTGGTGAACGGGTCCCACTCCGCCAGACGCTGGCCGCGCTCGATCTCGCCGCCGTCCTTGACGAGCAGACGCGCGCCATATTGCAGCTTGTAGGTCTCGCGCTCCTTGCCGTCCGCATCGGTGATGGCGAGCTGCATGTTGCGGCTCATCACGATCAGCGAACCGTCCGAGGACGTCACGGTCGAGGTGTTCTTGAACTTCATCGTGCCCGGATGGCTGGACTCGATGAAGGACTGTTCGGAGACCTGGGCTGCGCCGCCGATGTGGAACGTGCGCATGGTCAGCTGCGTGCCCGGCTCGCCGATCGACTGAGCGGCGATGACGCCTACGGCTTCGCCGACATTGACGCGCGTGCCGCGCGCAAGGTCGCGGCCATAGCACGCCGCACACACGCCCTGGCGGGTCTCGCAGGTCAGCGCCGAGCGCACACGCACCGAGGCGACATTGGCCGCTTCGATCGCGGCGACCTCGTCTTCCTCAAGATAAGCGCCAGCCTTGCAGATGATTTCGCCCGTACCCGGATCGACAATGTCTTCCGCCGAGGTGCGGCCGAGAATGCGCGTGCCGAGCGAGGCGACAACCTCGCCGCCATCCACGATCGGCTTGAGTTGGATGCCCTCTGTCGTGCCGCAATCGAGCTCGGAGACGATGGAGTCCTGCGCAACATCGACCAGGCGGCGGGTGAGATAGCCCGAGTTGGCGGTCTTCAAGGCGGTGTCGGCCAGACCCTTGCGGGCGCCGTGCGTCGAGTTGAAATACTCGAGAACGGTGAGGCCTTCCTTGAAGTTCGAGATGATCGGCGTCTCGATGATCTCGCCAGACGGCTTGGCCATCAGGCCGCGCATGCCGGCGAGCTGCTTCATTTGGTTCTTCGAACCACGCGCGCCGGAATGGGCCATCATGTAGATCGAGTTGACGTCGAGCACGTCGGAACCGACGCGCTGGGCGGGCTTGGAGACCTCGTCCATCATCGCGTCCGCGACCCGGTCGGTGCATTTCGCCCAGGCGTCGACGACCTTGTTGTATTTCTCACCCTTGGTGATGAGACCGTCGCGATATTGCTGCTCGTAATCGGCGACCAGCTTGCGGGTCTCTTCGACCATGGTCTTCTTGGCTTCCGGAATGACCATGTCGTCCTTGCCGAACGAGATGCCCGCGCGGCAGGCTTCCCGGAAGCCGAGCGCCATGATCCGGTCACAGAAGATGACCGTCGCCTTCTGGCCGCAATGGCGATAGACGAGGTCGATGAGATTGCCGATTTCCTTCTTCACCAGAAGCGTGTCGACGAGGGAAACGTCGAGCTTGGGGTGAAGCGGCAAGAGGTCGATGATCTTGGCGCGGCCAGGCGTGGTGTCGATGACCTTGCGCACCGGATCGCCGTTTGAATCGACGCGGTCGAAGCGCGCCTTGATGCGCGCATGCATGCTGACCACGCCGGCTTCGAGCGCCAGGTCGATCTCGGACATGTCGACAAACGCCATGCCCTCGCCGATTTCGCCCTCTTTCATCAGCGAGAGATAATAGAGGCCGAGAACGATGTCCTGGCTGGGCACGATGATCGGCTTGCCGTTGGCGGGCGACAGGATGTTGTTCGTGGACATCATCAGGACGCGCGCTTCGAGCTGAGCCTCCAGGCTCAACGGCACGTGCACGGCCATCTGGTCGCCGTCGAAGTCGGCGTTGAAGGCCGCGCAGACCAGCGGATGCAACTGGATGGCCTTGCCCTCGATCAGCTTGGGCTCGAAGGCCTGAATGCCGAGACGGTGCAGCGTCGGCGCCCGGTTCAGCAGAACCGGGTGTTCACGGATGACCTCGTCAAGAACGTCCCACACCTCGGGGCGCTCTTTTTCGACGAGCTTCTTGGACTGCTTCACCGTGCCCGCGAGGCCCTTAGTTTCAAGGCGCGCATAAATGAACGGTTTGAACAGCTCGAGCGCCATCTTCTTGGGCAGGCCGCACTCATGCAGGCGCAGCTCCGGACCCACGACGATGACGGAGCGGCCGGAATAATCCACGCGCTTGCCGAGCAGGTTCTGGCGGAACCGGCCCTGCTTGCCCTTGAGCATGTCGGACAAAGACTTCAGCGGACGCTTATTGGCGCCGGTGATGACGCGGCCGCGACGTCCGTTGTCGAACAATGCGTCGACGGATTCCTGCAGCATCCGCTTTTCGTTGCGGATGATGATGTCCGGCGCGCGCAGCTCGATGAGGCGCTTGAGGCGGTTATTGCGGTTGATGACGCGGCGATAGAGATCATTGAGATCCGAAGTCGCGAAACGGCCGCCGTCGAGCGGCACCAGCGGGCGCAGCTCCGGCGGAATGACCGGCACGACCTTGAGGATCATCCACTCGGGACGGTTGCCCGCCGCAACGAGCGACTCGACCATCTTGATGCGCTTGAAGAGCTTCTTCTGCTTGAGCTCGGAGGTCGTCTCCGCCAGCTCGGCGTGCAGCTCTTCGGCGATGGTCGGCAGGTCCATCGCCTCCATGATCGTGCGAATGGCTTCCGCGCCGATGCCGGCGGTGAAGCTGTCTTCGCCGTATTCGTCCTGGGCGTCGTAATATTCCTGCTCGTTCAGGAGCTGGCCCGGCTCAAGCGGCGTCAGGCCCGGCTCGATGACGATATAGCTCTCGAAATAGAGAACCTTCTCGATGTCCTTAAGCGGCATGTCGAGGACAAGACCGATCCGGGACGGCAGAGATTTCAGGAACCAGATATGGGCGACAGGCGCGGCCAGCTCGATATGGCCCATGCGCTCGCGCCGCACGCGCGCGAGCGTGACTTCGACGCCGCATTTCTCGCAGGTGATGCCCTTATACTTCATGCGCTTATACTTGCCGCACAGGCATTCATAGTCCTTGGTCGGACCGAAAATGCGTGCGCAGAACAAGCCGTCGCGCTCGGGCTTGAACGTGCGGTAATTGATCGTTTCCGGCTTTTTGATCTCGCCATAGGACCAGGAGAGAATCTTTTCCGGGCTCGCGAGCGAAATCCGGATCCGGTCGAAAGTCGGACCTTCCGCCGCCGGATTGAAAATATTCATGACGTCGCGGTCAGATGGGGTCATTGAGCCCGCCTCCTTTGAAGACCTGGATCGCCGCTTCCGGTCTTCCTGAATTCCGTCGCGCCCGACATAGAGCGCGATGATAAAAACGCCGCCGGCGCCGACAGGCGCGCGAGCGGCAAGCCGGACCAGCGCGGATGCGCCGGCCCGGCCGCCGTCATTCCTCGGTCAGCTCGACATTCAGGCCGAGCGAGCGCATTTCCTTCACAAGCACGTTGAAGCTTTCCGGAATGCCCGCCTCGAAACTGTCGTCGCCGCGCACGATGGCCTCATAGACCTTGGTGCGGCCGGCGACGTCGTCGGACTTGACCGTCAGCATCTCCTGCAAGGTGTAGGCGGCGCCGTAAGCCTCAAGCGCCCAGACCTCCATCTCGCCGAAGCGCTGTCCGCCGAACTGCGCCTTGCCGCCCAAAGGCTGCTGGGTGACGAGCGAGTACGGACCGATCGAACGCGCGTGGATCTTGTCGTCGACAAGGTGGTGCAGCTTCAACAGATGCTTGTAGCCGACGGTGACCTTGCGATCGAACTGCTCGCCGGTCTGGCCATTGAACAGCGTGACCTGACCGGACGCGTCCATGCCGGCCTTTTCGAGCAACTCGACAATGTCGGCCTCGAGCGCGCCGTCGAACACCGGCGTTGCGATCGGCACGCCGCGCGACAGATTGCGGCCCAGCTCGATCAGGTCGGCATCGCCTTCCGGCAGCTCCTGGTCTTCTCCGTAGACGTCCTTCAGACGCTCGGTGAGCTTCTTGGTGTCGCTCTTGCGCCTGGCCTCCTCGGCGAGCGCGCCGATTTGCCTGCCAAGGCCCGCACACGCCCAGCCCAGATGGGTCTCGAGGATCTGACCGACATTCATCCGGCTCGGCACGCCGAGCGGATTGAGCACGATGTCGACCGGCGTGCCGTCGTCCAGGAACGGCATGTCCTCGATCGGATTGATCTTGGAGATGACGCCCTTATTGC
>JAUIEH010000166.1 GCA_030428405.1 Alphaproteobacteria bacterium | reverse complement strand
CGCCGTAACCGACAATCTCGGCGTAGATCTTGGCGCCGCGCGCTTTGGCGCGCTCCATCTCTTCAAGCACGAGAACGCCTGCGCCGCCCGCAATGACGAAGCCGTCGCGGTCCTTGTCGAAGGCGCGCGAGGCGCGCTGCGGCGTATCGTTGAAATTGCTCGACATCGCGCCCATCGCGTCGAACAACGCCGACAGCGTCCAGTCGAGCTCCTCGCCGCCGCCGGCGAAAATCACGTCCTGACGGCCCCATTTGATCGCTTCGGCCGCTTCCCCGATGCAGTGCAGGGACGTCGTGCAAGCGGATGAAATCGAGAAGTTCAGACCAAGGATTTTGAAATCGGTCGCGAGCGTCGCCGACGCGGTCGAGGACATCGCTTTGGGCACGGCGAACGGTCCGATGCGGCGCGGTCCTTTTTCGCGCGCAGCGTCGGCTGCAGCGACGATGGCGCGGGTGGACGGGCCGCCCGTGCCGATGATGAGGCCGGTGCGTTCATTGGAGACGTCGTTTTGCTCAAGGCCCGCGTCGCGGATCGCCTGGTCCATCGCAATCCAGCACCACGCGGCGCCATCGCCCATGAAGCGCAGCGTGCGCTTGTCGACGATGCCGGCCGGATCAAGGCCGGGATCGCCCGACACCTGGCTCTTAAAGCCGATATCGGCCTGTGACTGCGAAAATGAGATGCCGGATCGGCCCTCGCGCAAAGACGCCAGCACTTCATTGGCGCTGTTGCCGATGCAGGAGACGATGCCGAGACCGGTAACGGCGACGCGACGCATTGCCGGCTCCCTAGAGCTGTTCGCTTGTCTTTTCGGGAGGGATCAATCCCACCTTCAAGTCATGCGCCCGATAGATGAGTTGCCCGTCCACATACATGACGCCGTCGGCGTAAACGAGAACGGGCGTGCGCAAGCGCGCGCGGCGAATGTTTATCTCGTAGCGCACGAGACTTGCGTTAGGAAACACTTGTCCCGCGAATTTGACTTCCTTGACGCCGAGCGCGCGGCCGCGACCAGCGGCGCCCTCCCAGCCGAGGAAGAAGCCTGTCAGCTGCCACATCGCGTCGAGCCCGAGACAGCCCGGCATCACCGGATCACCCTGGAAGTGGCACGGGAAGAACCAATGATCCTCCCGAATATCGAGCTCGGCTTCGACCACGCCGCGCTCATGCGCGCCGCCCTGATTATCAATCCGCGTGATGCGATCGAACATCAGCATGGGCGGCAAAGGCAATTGCGCGTTGCCGGGACCGAAGAGTTCGCCTTTCGCGCAGGCGATGAGATCGTCGTAGGAATACTGGTTTTTCTGAGAGTGCATAACGTTTCTGACCGTCGACGAGCCTTGATTTCGTCGCGAAAACATACAATGTGAACAATTCGCAACTGGCGGATTCGGCCGGTTTGATGCGGCTGGGACCGGTAACACGACGGCATTGGTCGCCACAAGCGCGCGCGGAGAAGCAAACGAATGAATGCGGCGGAAGAGAAGATGCGAAAGCGGCTGGAAGCCGCCGGTCTGCGTCCGACGCGCCAGCGCATCAGCCTTGGCGAAATCCTGTTCGGCCGCGGTGATCGTCACGTCTCGGCCGAAGCGCTGCATGCCGAAGCCGCCGCGGCGGGCGAAACCGTTTCGCTGGCCACCGTCTATAATACGCTGCGCGCGTTCACCGGCGCTGGTCTTGTCCGCGAGCTGACGATTGACGCCAACCGGGTCTATTTCGACACCAATATCGGCGCGCATCACCACTTCTTCGATGAGCGCAACGGCGCGCTGATGGACATCCCCGCCGAGCTCATCAAGATCGACGGCGTGCCGACACCGCCGGAAGGCGCCGAGATCGAAGCGATCGACGTCATCGTGCGCGTGAAGACGGCGACGTCCTAAGCGCTGCTCGCAGGCGCTAGTTTTTCTCGACCGAATAGAAAAACTGCAGACGGCGCCGCCAGCGTCGCGCCGATCATCTGCGCCGCAATGAAGGCGGCCGCGTCGTCGCCGCGAATGCCCGAAAACGTGTCGGTGAACGCGCGCGCGATGGTCACGGCGGGATTGGCGAAGCTGGTCGAGGCGGTGAACCAATAAGCGGCGAGAATGTAAAGCCCGACAATCCAGGGAATGGCGGCGGGCCTGAACCGGACGCCTCCGAATATGAAGAACACAAGCCCGAACGCCGCGAGGCCCTCGGACAGCCATTGCGCCGGTCCGGTGCGGATGTGAACGGAAGCCTGAATGACAGGCTGATCGAACATCAAATGTGCCAGCGCCACGCCCGTCAGTCCGCCTACGATTTGCGCTGCGACATAGAGGAGGGCGGGCGTCGTCGCGATCCCTCCCGTCAGTCGCATGGCCAATGTGACGGCTGGGTTGAAATGCGCTCCTGACACCGGACCAAGCGTCTCGATCAGCACGATCAACATGGCGGCGGTTGCGGCCGCATTGGCGAGAAGCGCCAGACCCGGCGCTTCCGGCGACAAGGTCTCGGCCATGATCCCCGAGCCGACGACGGCGGCGAGCAGAAACGCCGTTCCCAGAAACTCCGCCGCCAGGCGACGCGCCAATTCCGTCATGCCGTTCTCCTCGGTCGGCCGCGCTTGAAAAGCGACGGTCGCAGATGTTTAATTTCGTAATTTCGCAAAATTATGAAATGTTGGCCAGCGTATTGGAGAGGTCGCGAGCAATGCCGGTTCAGGCGTCGAAATCTGGAGCAGCGCGCCGCGCGCCGGCCGAAGGCTTAGTTCCTGGCGCGGGGGCGGATATCGAGGCTGCGGCCGAAACATTGTCGGCGCTGGCCCATCCCACTCGGCTCGGCGTTTTCAGGGTATTGGCGGCCGCAGCGCCTGAGACCCTGCGCGCGGGCGTGATCGCGGAAAAGGTCGATGTCGCGCCGAGCACGCTGACCCAGCACCTCCACGTGCTCGAACGCGCCGGGCTCATTGCGCGCCACGCACACGGCCGCGAACGGCTTTATGCGGTCGAGTCGGATGCGATCGCAGGACTTTTGCAGTATTTGATCGCGGATTGTTGCGGCGGCCGGCCGGAATTATGCGGCGGCGCCGTTGCGCGATGTGAACCGGGCGGGGTAGGCGCATGAAGCGAATATTGTTCTTATGCGTTGCAAATTCCGCGCGCAGTCAGATGGCGGAAGGTCTCGCACGGTCCAGGCTATCCTGGCGCGGCGTGACGGTGCAGAGCGCAGGCTCGTCGCCTTCGGTCGTCAATCCGTATGCGGTGCGCGTGATGGACGAGATCGACATCGACATCTCCAATCACGCGTCCAAGAGCGTTGATATGATTGACCCCGACAGCGTCGACCTGGTCGTCACCTTGTGTGCGGAGGAGGTGTGCCCCGCTTTTCTCGGCGGCGCACAGCGCCGCCACTGGCCGATCCCGGATCCGGCGACCGCGGAAGACCTCGACGACGCCGCCATGCTCAAGCGCTTTCGCGTCGCGCGCGACACCATCTCGGTGATGATCGACAAGCTGGCGGTCGAAGCGCTCTAGCCGCGCTCGTCCTCGGTCAGGCCCCAAAGGGCCGCCGCCGGCGCCCAGCCGGATGCGCGCGCGCCGTCGAGCCGGCACCAGCCGTCCATGCAGCGATCAAGCGCGAATACGACGCCGCGCTCCGCAAATGCGAGCACGTCGGAATCATCCAGCGGCTGGCGACGCAAGGCGACGCCTTCCCCGGCGATGCCGGAGACAATCACGGTGCGCCGCTCGTCGAACATGCGTTCGGCGATCCAGACCTGCGCGCCGTCGGGGTCGCGCACCTGCCACCAGCCGGGAGTTCGCTCCAGCACTTCGACCGGCAGGCCGGAGCGCTGATAAACCCAGAGGATCGGCTGATCGAGGCTCGGACCGCGCCGGCCGTTGATCTCATTGTAGCGAAGACTGACATACCGGGCCGGAGCGCTTTCCGCTTCGCGCTCTTCGGCGTATCCGGTCGGTGCGGCGATGGCCGCGCTCTCTGTGGCGCTGTGCACCAGGCCTGCGACCAGACTGGATCCGATCGCGGTCAGGATCGCCGCAGCCATCCAATAATGGCGCTGCATATTTTGGTCCTGATAGTTTCAGACGCCTGAACTATTGGTGTGATTGTGTAAACGCGTCGTAAATACTGACGGCGCGTTTACTTGAGCTGTCCGGCGAATGCTTGCGAGGCCTGATTTAGCCGCGGATCGCGCCGTTCGCGAGCGTGTCAATCCGCGCACCTTCCCGTATAAGTGCTCCAAAGGCGTGAGTTGAGCGTAGCCGCGCATGCGCGGGGGGAGAGTTCAGGGCGATGGCCGGGGCCAAGGACGCACGCGCGCGCAAGCGCGATCAGAGCGTGAGCGTTCCCGTCGCGGAGGACGCGCGCGCCGTCGCCGCCCGCATTGACGATGTCCGCAAGGACTGGGGCGTGCGCGAGCGCGCCTGGCTCAAAGCCATGAATTCCGGCCCGTCGGGCGATCGAAGCGACGCCCACGCCGCCGAACGACGCGTCGCCGCCGAATTTGCTGAAGCCGCTAACCGCGTGCGCGAGGCCCTGTTTGCGCGCGTCAACGCCGCCGCTGGGGAGCTTGCCCGCCGCAAGGCCGATCTCGACCGCGCCCGCGCCGATGAGGCCGAGGAGCGGGGTCGGTTTCAGCTCGCCGTGGCGCGCTCGGAGCATCTCGACGACCTCGTCGCCGCCGAACGCGAAGCGATCGCGGCCGCACGCGACCAGCGCCTGTTTCGCGCGCGCCACCGCATTGCGCGCGAGCCCCAGCCGCCGCGCGACCAGATCGTCTCGGCGGCGCTGCTGGCGGCGATCCTGATGATCGAGGCCGCGTTCAACACGCCGTTCTTCTATGTCGAGGGCAATAGTCTGGCGGGTTCCGCCTTTGAGGGCCTGCTGGTCAGCGGCGCCAATATCGCGCTCGGCTTTCTCGCGGGCGTGCTTGGCCTGCGCTTTATCGGCCATCGCGAGTTTGCGCCCTGGCGCCTGATCGGGCTCGTCGTGTTCGCGCTGACAGCGCTGGCGGCGCTCGGCCTCAACTGGATGATGGCGGCGCGGCGCATGGCGGATGCGGCCGCAATGGATGATGGCGATGCAGTCGCTGCACTCATGGCTTCGCTCAATCCGGTGGTGCTGACGGTGGCGTTCTCGACCTTCGCCGCCGCCGGTTTTCTGTTTGCGGCGTACAAGGGCTGGCAGGGCTTTTTCGAGCCATATCCCGGCTATGGCTATGTCGCGCGCAATCTACAGAACGCGCGCCGCAAGCTCGAAGACGTGCGCCACGACTTTCACCAGTCCGCCGTCAAGGCGCTCGAAGAGGTCAAGGAAGACCTCGAGGACGAGCTCGACGAGGACCGCGACGCCGTCGCCGCGATGCGTACGGCTGCAGCGGCCGTCGATGAAGCCGAGATGCAGGCGCGCGATGCGCTCAGCGAATTGAAGGCCCGGGCGCGCTGGCTGATCCGGCTTTATCGCGAAGCGATCGCCGAGGTGAGCGGAGAGAGGCCCGGCGGCGCCTTCGACGTTGATGCAGAGCTCGACGCCGAACCGCCAAGCGTCGCGCATGTGCGCGCAGCGCTCGCCGAGGCCGAGGCTCGGCTGGAGGAGAACGAAAGCGCTTATGCGCGCGGGCTTGCGGCGCTCAGCGCGCTGATGGCGCGCTTTGACGACGAAATGGACGCCGCGATGGACGGCGTGCGCGCCAAGGCGCTCGCGCGTGATCAGGAAATCTCAGGGGCGGATGAGGAGGGTGGCGATGCGCCGGGCGCGGACGCGACGTGAGCGACGCGCACGCGAACAGCGCACGACCGTGCGCCGGCGTGTGGGCGCGGTGCTCGCGCTCATCGCCGTCGCGCTGGTCGTGATGGCGCTGCCGGCCGCGCTCATCTGGCGGCAAATGTCCGAGACGCGCCTCAGCGTCGATGCGGATGGCTGTGCGGCGGAACACCGGCCGCGCCATGTCCTTTTGATCATCGATCAGTCCGATGAGCTGTCGCCGCAATGGACGGGTTATGTGCAACAGCTCATCCCAGCCATCGCAGCCGGCGAGACGTTTCCGGCCTATGCGCGGTTGAGCGTGTTCACGCTGTCGGCCGATCTCGATGCGCCGCTCGATCTCGTGCTCTCGCAGTGTCGTCCGCCCGATCCAGAGCAGGGCTCCTTGCTGTTCGACACCCGCTCTGAACGCGCTGAGCGCCAGGCCGCGTTCGATGCGTTCTATCAAGACGAAATCGCCGCTGCTGTCGGCCGCACGGGTCAGTCGGGGCCGCGCCGGGCCACGCCGCTGCTTGAAGCCTTCGTCGCGCTTCAGGACGTCCTCCTGCAGCAGCCCGCAGAAGAAACTACGCTCATCATCGTCTCGGACATGATGCAGTACTCGGCGAATTTCTCGCATTATGGCGGCTATCCGGACCTCGCCGCGTTCGCGTCGAGCCGCGCAGGCGATGCGCTCTTGCCCTTCCTGCGCGTCGATGCGGTTGACGTGAATTATGTCCGCCGGCCGGAGCTATCACGCGAACAGAATGAAGCGCATGACCAGTTCTGGCGCGATTATTTCGCGCGCGCCGGCGTGGAGC
>JAUIEH010000165.1 GCA_030428405.1 Alphaproteobacteria bacterium | reverse complement strand
AGGCCGCCATCGCCACGATGACCAGAGCGCGCACGCCGATGAATTGCGTCAACACGCCGAGCAGGACAGCGCCGGCCACGCCGCCGACATTCGCCCAGACCAGAACGCTTCCCGCAAGCGAAGGCGCAAAGCCCATATCGACGACGATTTTCGGAATCCATTTCAGGATGAAATAGAAGGTCATGATATGCGCGAAATAGGACACGGTCAGAAGGATCGTCGTGCGCGACAATTGCGGGGAGAACAATTTCGCAAACCCGACGCTTTCCTGCGTTTCGCGCTCTGGGAGCTCGGAGACCGTGGGATGGCCCATACGCTTGAGCGTCGCATTGATGCGTTCGAGCGCGCGACGCGGACGCCGGTGGGCGAGATGCTCGATAGATTCCGGCAGCAAAAGCAGCGTGAGCGGAATAAACGCCGCCGTCGCAACGGCCCCGAACACGAACACGGCGCGCCAGTCAAAGCTCGCCAGCAGCATCGAGGCGATCGAGCCGCCGATGATTGCGCCGATGGGAAAGCCGGCCGCCATGAACGTGACCGCGAGGCTGCGCCGGCGCGCGTTGGAAAACTCCGCCGCCATGGCGTTCACCGAGGCGAGCACGCCGCCAATGCCAAGACCCGTGGCGAGCCGGTATATGGACAACTCGGTGACATTGCCGGAGGTCGAGGCGAAATACATGCCCGTCGCCATGATGACGAGGCAGCCGATAATTGTCGGCCTGCGCCCTATTCTGTCAGCCGCTGCGCCGATCGTGATTGAGCCCACGGCCATGCCGATCAGCTCCATCGACAAAACGACGCCCAGGGCTGCGCGGTCGACGCCCCATTCAGCTGCGATGCCCGGCGAGGCGAAGCTGATGGACAAGACGTCAAAGCCGTCCAGCGCCAGCAAGAGGACGCACATGGTCACGGCCGCGATTTGAAACGCGCCCATTCGCGAATTCGCGACGATGTCGCGAGGATCTGCGCTCATTGTTCCTCCCCAAGACGCGTGCCGCGCTGAGCGCCGCCGCCCCTTCTTTGTTTTCGCCGCCGGTCCGAGCGCGGACCGGGTGCGATCAGATTCACCCCGCGCCGAACAGGACGCGCATTGCATTACCCTTCAGGATCGGCTCATGCGTTTCGTCTCGAAAGCCCGCATCCCTGAACGCCGATATCCATTTGTCCGGCGAAATCAGCGGGAAGTCCGAGCCGAATAGAAATTTCTCCGTCAACTGCGTGTTTGCGTAACGCGCGATCTGCGGCGGAAAATATTTCGGGCTCCAGCCCGAGAGGTCGATGAAGACATTCGGCTTATGCAGCGCCATTGACAGCGCTTCATCCGTCCACGGCCAGGAAGGATGCGCGAGAATGATCTTGATGTCGGGAAAATCGACCGCAACATCATCGACGAGAATCGGCTGGCCATATTTCAATCTGATGCCGCCGCCGCCTGGCATGCCCGAGCCGATGCCCGAATGGCCGGTGTGAAAGACGGCCGGCAGCTTGTGTTCGGCGATGACTTCATAGAGCGGCCAGGCGATCGGGTCATAAGGGTGGAAGTTCTGGATCGGCGGGTGAAACTTGAAGCCTTTGACGCCGTATTCCGAAATCAGCCGGCGCGCCTCGCGCGCGCCCGCCTTGCCCTTATGCGGATCAATGGAAGCGAAGGCGGCCATGATGTCGGGATTGTCGCGCGCCGCTTCCGCGATCTCTTCATTCGGCACTGGCCGCGCGCCCGTGCCCGCCGCGCTGTCGACGGTGAACATGACGAAGCCGATCCGGCGCTCGCGGTAATACTCAATCGTTTCAGCGATCGAGGGGCGTTTCGGCTCCGTCTTGAAGTAAGCCGTCGCCGCCTCATCAAAGGCGACATCGACGGGATCGCGCGGCTGGCGGCACGACATTTCCGCGTGCACATGCATGTCGATGGCTGTCAGCTCGGCCCAGCTCATGTCAGCCGCTCGACGGACATGTCGCGCAAGGCGCCTTTGAGAACCTTGCCGCCGGCATTGCGCGGCAAGGCGTCGATGACGGAGACATGGCGCGGCGTCTTATAGCGTGCGAGCTGGGCCTCAAGCTCGGCGATGATTTCATCGACATCGATCGAAGCGCCATCGGCCGGCACGACGAAGAGATGGCCGACCTCGCCCCATTCCGCGCTCGGCGTTCCGACGACGGCGCATTCGGCTATCGCTGCATGACCTGAGAGCGCGGCTTCGATCTCGGCGGGATACACATTCTCGCCGCCGGAGATATACATGTCCTTGCAGCGATCGACGATCCAGTGAAAGCCGTCCTCGTCGCGGCGCACGATGTCGCCGGTGCGAAACCATCCGTCCTCGGTGAATGCAGCGCGCGTTTCCTCGGGACGACGCCAATAGCCGCGCGTGACATTTTCGCCTTTGACCAGAAGCTCGCCCGCCTCGCCGACGGCACAGTCCGCGCCATGCGCGTCGATGATGCGCGTCTGCACGCGCGGGCTCGCCAGTCCCGCAGCGCCGGCGCGCGCGTCGATGATGTCCTTATCCAGCGGCATGCCGAGCACCGTGCCGGCTTCCGTCATGCCAAAGCCGTCGACGGCGGCCACCCCGTCGGCGAGCCAGGCGCGGATGTCGCTGGCGCGATGCGGCGCGCCGCCGGTGAACAAGGCGACAAGACGGTCAAGCCGGCTCGGCTCGAAATGAGGCTCGCGGCGCAGCGCCGCCGCCATTTGCGGCACGCAGAAATAATGCGTCACGGCGAGTTCTGGATCGCAAAGGCGCGCCAGCGTGCGCGCCGGCACGAAACCGTCCGAGACCAGAACCGCCCCGCCGCGCATCATTGCCGGCCGAATATTCGCGACGAGTCCGATGACATGGAACATGGGCGCATCGCACAGGAAGACGCTGTCGCGGGTGACCGCGCCGAGCAGCGAAAAATTGATCGCCGTCTCGCTCATATTGCGCTCGGAGAGAATGGCGCCTTTGGGCCGCCCCGAAGTTCCCGACGTATAGAGAATAAGCGACGGCTGGTCGGGGTCGACAGCCTCGGTCGAGATGGGCGCGGCCGCCTCCATCTCAGCGCCGAAGGCGTCAATGCTCACGCCAGAGAGTTGCGCGCTGGCGAGATGCTCATCGCCGACAAGCAGCTTCGGTTCAGCGTCCTGAACGAGCCCCGCCACCTCGTTTGCGGCGAGCCGCCAGTTCAGCGGCACATAGATCGCGCCGATACGCGCGCAGGCGTGGTGGATGACGGCCATGTCAGCCCGGTTTTTGGCGAGAACCGCGACCCGGTCCTCACGCCCCACCCCGCGCGTCGCAAGCGCGCCGGCGCAGCGCGCGATCGCTTCATCCAGCGCGCGATACGTCCAGCGCCGCCCGCTCGCCAGATCGCACAGCGCGAGGCGATCGGGCTGCAGCCTGGCGTGAAGCGCCGGATAATCAACGGTCGCGGTCATGAGACCACTCGCCCGACTAGGCCTCGTGCTTGGCGCGGTCATATGCGCCAAGCCCCGGCTTGTAGGTTTTTTCGTCAATGAACTGACGGATGCCTTCCTTGCGTCCGTCATTGTCGAAACTGTTCGAGGCCTCCTGCGCGCGCACGAGGTAGTCTTCGGCGTTGTCGTAGGTCATCTCGCGCACGCGGCGGATGGCGTCCTTGGTCGCCTTGAGCGCCACCGGGTTCTTGTCCAGCAGCATTGTGGCGATTTCCGTAACGCGCTTTTTCAGCTGCGCGGCCGGCACGGCCTCGTTGATGAGGCGCCACTTCTCCGCCGTCTTGGCGTCGATCGGCTCGCCGGTCATGGCGTGGTACATCGCATCGCGCATGGGCACGAGTTCGGAGATGACTTTGGAGGCGCCGCCGCCCGGCAGAATGCCCCAATTGATTTCGCTGAGACCGAACTTCGCGTCCTCGGACGCAATCGCGAGATCGCAGCCGAATAACGGCGCATAACCGCCGCCGAAGCACCAGCCATTGACCATCGCGATGGTGGGCTTTTGATACCAGCGCAGTCGGCGGAACCAGCCATAAGCCTCGCGCTGGGATTTGCGCACGGCGCCGAGCCCCTTCTTCTCGGTCTCGCGGAAATATTCCTTGAGGTCCATGCCGGCCGACCAGGCGGTCCCCTCGCCGGTCAGCACGAACACGCCGACATCGTCGTGATATTCAAGCTCGTCGAGCACACGCATCATTTTGCGGTTCAAGACCGGGCTCATGCAGTTGCGCTTTTCGGGCCGGTTGAAACTGACCCACGCGATCCGATCCTGGATCTCGTAAACGACAGTGTCGCTCATCAGATACTTCCTTCTCTCAAATCAGATCGGATAATGACCGGGCTGGGTCTCAACCGTGAGCCAGCGCAGCTCCGTAAACTGATCTATCCCCGCTTTGCCGCCGAAGCGGCCATAGCCAGATGCGCCCACGCCGCCGAACGGCATTTGCGCTTCATCATGAACGGTCGGTCCGTTGACGTGACAGATGCCGGAGCGGATCTGGCGCGCCACGCGCAAGCCGCGCGCGGCGTCGCGCGTGAACACCGAGGCCGAGAGACCGTATTCGGTGTCATTCGCCAGCTTGATGGCGTCCGCTTCGTCCTTGGCGCGGATGATCGCGACCACCGGCCCGAAACTCTCATCGTGATAAAGCCGCATGTCCGACGTCACGCCGTCGACCACGGTCGCGGGCATCAACAAACTCTCTGCGGCGCCGCCTGCGATGACGGACGCGCCAAGGCTGGAGGCGTCATTGATCAGCCCGTTCACGCGCTCCACCGTCTTTTTGTCGACGACGGCGCCGAGAGGGGCTGCGCCTTCGCGCGGATCGCCGGTCGGCATCGAATTCGCCTTGGCCGCGAACTTCTCCGCAAAGGCGTCGGCGACGGCGTCGACCACGATAATTCGTTCGGTCGACATACAAATCTGACCCTGGTTCATGAACGCGCCGAAGGCCGCCGCCTTCACCGCTTCATCCAGGTCTGCGTCTTCGAGCACGATCAGCGGCGCCTTGCCGCCAAGCTCCAACAGCACGGGCTTGAGATGTTCGGCCGCGCGCTTGGCGACGATGCGGCCGACTTCGGTCGAGCCGGTGAAATTCACGCGCTTGACGCTGGGATGATCGATCAAAGCGCCGACGACGGCTCCGGCGTCTTCCGGCGCATTCGTCACGATATTGATGACGCCGTCCGGCACGCCGCCCTCAAGCAGCGCCTCGACGATCAACGAGTGCGTCTGCGGACAGGTTTCGGAGGCTTTCAGGATCACGCTATTGCCGCAGGCGAGCGGAACCGCAACAGCCCGAACGCCAAGGATGACGGGCGCATTCCAGGGCGCAATGCCCAATACGACGCCGCACGGTTCGCGCAGCGACATGGCGATGCAGCCGGGCTTGTCGGACGGGATCACCTCGCCAGAAATCTGCGTCGTGATCGCTGCGGCCTCGCGCAGCATCGAGGCGGCCAGCATGACGTTGAAGCGCGCCCATCCTTCGGTCGCGCCGATCTCCGTCATCATCGCAGCGACGAAAGCGTCTGCTTTCGATTCAAGCGCGGCGGCGGACGCGGTCAGCACGGCGCGGCGCGCATTCGGACCCTTGGCCGCCCATTCCGGGAAGGCTGCGTCGGCTTTTTCGGCCACGGCCGCAGCATCCGCCGCCGTCATGGCGTCCGACTCGCTGGCGACCTCACCTGTAAGCGGGCTCATTCGCTGGAACTTCACCGCAATCCTCCCTAGTTTTGTTTGGATGGCTAACAGTCTTGAATGTTATGGTCAATAGCGTTTAGATGCGCCCCATGCAGACAGACCCATCTTCCGAAACCGAATATTTCGATCCGCTTGAACAGCTTTACGGCTACCATTTGCGGCGCGCCTCGGCGGTGATCATGGCCGATCTGGCGACTGAGCTAGCGCCATGCGGACTGACGCCGGCGGAATGCTCTGTCCTGCTGGTCGTGTCAGCAAATTCGGGCATTCGTCAGAGCGATGTCGGACGCCGTCTCGGCATCAAGCGGGCGAACATGGCGCCGCTCGTTACGGGGCTTGAGGGACGCGACCTGATCGCGCGCGCGCCGACCGATGGTCGTTCGCTTTCGCTTACGCTCACCGCTGAGGGCGAGACGCTGGCGCGCACTGTTCGCACGCTGATCGCTGAACATGAGGCCCGTTTTTTCGGCGAATTCGACGCCCCTACGCGCGCGATGCTTTTAAAGTGCCTCATCAAGCTGCGCGCGACGGCCGAGCAAATCGCCGAAGAAAACGCCTCGAGCTGACGCCGGATAGTTCCGGCTCTCTATCGAAAGCGATGGCTGTCATCCGCCCGCTCACGCGAGCGGCGACGTCGAATTATGTCGGAATCACAACAATTCGAATATGTAAGATTCCTGCGTATTTTTATGTGTTCGTTGTCTTACAGCCACATGTGACGACTTTTCAGACCGCTGGATATTTGTTAGCAATGCATACGTTTGCGACGAAGAATCGCATGCCAGCGGGAGGGAACTAATGAATTCGCGTCGTCTACGGGCGCTTGCGTCCACCACATGCTTGTGCGCTGTCGTCGGCGCGTTGGGAGCGCCGCTGCCAGCGTCCGCGCAGGATGC
>JAUIEH010000164.1 GCA_030428405.1 Alphaproteobacteria bacterium | reverse complement strand
AAGCCGACGTACACGTACGTTATGAGGGCGAAACCTATCACGGGCGCGGCGTCGACACCGACATCGTGGCCGCGGGCGCAGCCGCCTATCTCGACGTCATCAACCGCATCGAACGCAGCAAGAAACGCAAAACCGAGGACGCCGCGGCCGAACGCGGCGCCGCTTAGTCCTTCCTCCTGGAGAGTAGAAATGGAACACGCCGAGTTTGTCTGGAAGAACGGAGAGATCGTGCCCTGGGCCGATGCGACCGTTCACATCCTCACCCACGCACTACATTACGGCTCGGCGGTTTTCGAAGGCGTACGCGTATATGAGACGCCGCATGGTCCGTGTGCGTTTCGTCTGGAAGACCACGTCAAGCGGCTTTTGACGTCAGGCAAGATCTACGGCATCACGCCGCGCTATGGCCTTGAATCGCTGATGCAGGCCTGTCGCGACATCTCCAGCGCCAATCATCTGGCCTCGGCCTATATTCGCCCGATCGCCTATTTCGGCGAAACCACGATGAAAGTGGTGCCGTCTACGGATTCTCGCGTCGACGTCGCCATCGCCGCCTTCCCGCTCGGCGCCTATCTCGGCGACGGCGCGGTGCAGCATGGCGTTGATGTCTGCGTTTCAAGCTGGCGGCGTCCGGCGCCGTCGACGACGCCGTCCTGCGCAAAGGCTGCGGGCAATTATCTCTCCGGGCTGCTGATCGGACGCGAGGCTCAGTCACGCGGCTTTGCTGAGGGCATCGCGCTCGGCGCAGACGGCCGGTTGAGCGAAGGCGCGGGAGAAAATCTATTCCTCGTGAAGGAGGGCAAGCTGATGACGCCGCCCGCGGGCGATTCCATCCTTATGGGAATTACGCGCGACACGGTGATCAAGCTCGCCCAGCGCCAGGGCATTGAAGTGATCGCGCAATCCATGCCGCGCGAGATGTTGCATTTTGCTGACGAGATGTTCCTGACCGGCACGGCCGCAGAAATCACGCCTGTGCGCTCGGTCGACCGCATCCCTGTCGGCGCCGGCACGGTCGGCCCTGTCACCAAAGCCATCCAGTCTGCCTTTTTCGGCCTGTTCAGCGGCGCCACGACCGATGAATGGGGCTGGCTCGACCCGATAGAAGGCCAGGAGACCAAGCGCGGGGGAGCCAATGGCGTCTACTACGCTGTATGAGAAAATCTGGTCGCGTCACACGGTGATCGAGGAGACGGCGGAACATCCCGCCGTTCTCTATATTGACCGCCATCTCATCCATGAAGTGACGACGCCGCAGGCCTTCGCCGAACTCGAAGCGCGCGGTTTGAGCGTGCACCGGCCCGACCTGACGACGGCGACCTGCGACCACTCGACGCCGACCCTGCCGCGCCGCGCGGACGGTTCTTATCCGTATGCAACGGATGCTGCGCGCAATCAGGTCGAGACGCTTGAAGCAAATTGCGCCCGGCACGGCATCGAGTTGTTCGGCTGGGGCTCGGACCATCGCGGCGTGGTGCATGTCATGGGGCCCGAGCTTGGCCTCACACTGCCCGGCTCGACGATTGTCTGCGGCGACAGCCACACCGCCACGCATGGCGCGTTCGGCGCGCTCGCCTTCGGCATCGGAACCTCCGAGGTCGGACATGTGCTCGCGACGCAATGCCTGTTGCAGCGTCGCTCCAAAACCATGGCGGTGGAGATTGAAGGACTGCTGCAGCCAGGCGTCACGGCGAAGGACCTGATCCTTGGCCTGATCGCGGAAATCGGCGTCGGCGGCGGTTCGGGCTGCGTCATCGAATATCGCGGCGAGGCCGTGCGCGCTCTGTCGATGGAAGGGCGCATGACCGTCTGCAATATGTCGATCGAGGCCGGCGCGCGCGCGGGCCTGATCGCGCCCGACGACGTCACTTTTGACTGGCTGGCCAAACGTCCGCGCGCCCCGCAGGGCGAAGCGTTCGAACGCGCGCGCGAAGACTGGCGCACGCTTAGGTCAGACGACGAGGCGTCTTTCGACAAGACCATATCGTTCGACGCCGGCAGGCTCAGCCCGCGCATCACCTGGGGCAGCGACCCGGCCATGGGCGCCGGCATTGACGCCGCCGTGCCCCCGCCCGCCAACGCAGCGGCGCGCGATGCGCTCGATTATATGCAGCTTGCCCCCGGCAAGCCCGCCGCCGGCACGCCGGTCAACGCGGTGTTCGTGGGCAGTTGCACGAACGGCCGCCTGTCCGACCTGATGGACGCCGCGCGCGTCCTGCGTGGCCGGCGCGTAGCCGACGGCGTGCGCATGCTCGTCGTTCCGGGCTCGGAGCAAGTCAAGCGCGAAGCCGAGGCGCTCGGCCTGCATGAAATATTCCTCGCAGCCGGCGCGCAATGGCGCGAGCCGGGATGCTCAATGTGCCTCGCCATGAACGGCGATGGCGGACAGCCTGGCGAGTTGGTCGTTTCGACGTCCAACCGGAATTTCAAAGGCCGTCAGGGTCCCGGCGTGCGCACGGTGCTTGCAAGCCCGATGACCGCGGCGGCAAGCGCGGTCGCGGGCGCAATCGCTGACCCACGCATTTATGCGGAGGGCTCCGATGCCGCATAAGCTCGAACCGATCTCGACCATCGTCTCGACGCCCTACGTGCTCGATGCGCCTAATATCGATACGGACCAAATCATCCCCGCGCGCTTTTTGACGACGACCAGTCGCGACGGCATGGGCGAGTTGTTGTTCAATGACTGGCGCGGCGAAGACGGCGCGTTCACTCCCGCACTCGCGGCTCAAAGCAAGATTCTGGTTGCGGCGGAAAATTTCGGCTGCGGCTCCTCGCGCGAGCATGCCGCCTGGGCGATCTCTGACTTTGGCTTCCGCGCCGTGCTGAGCCCGCTGCTCGCCGACATTTTCCGCGCCAATGCGCTGAAGAACGGCCTGCTCGCGGTCGAAATCGTACCTTCCGTCTACGATGCGATTGCAGCGCAGCCGGACGCGCAGATCGAAATTGATCTGGAAAGCCAGACAATTAAAGCCGCCGGTCAGGAAGCGCAGTTCGATATCGACCCGTTCGCGCGTCGCTGTCTCCTTGATGGTGTCGACGCTATGGGCTTTTTGACCTCTCGAATTTCCGACATCGAAGCATTTGAAAAGGCGCGCGCATGACCGCCCGCATCGTCTATCTGCCTGGCGACGGCGTCGGGCCTGAAGTCGGCGCCGCTGCGCTCACGGTGCTGAGGCACACAGCCGACATCTTCGCGCTCGACATCGCCGTCGAGGAACATGTCTTCGGAGGCGCAGCGATTGATGCAGCGGGCTCGCCCTTCCCGGATGAGACGCGCAACGCCGTCAGCGAAGCCGACGCTGTGCTGCTCGGCGCGATCGGCGGACCCAAATGGGACAAAGGCGCAGGCGACAAGAGACCCGAGCGCGGCCTTCTGGATATGCGCAAGGCGCTGGGTGTGTGGGCCAATCTGCGCCCCATCAAGCCGCATCCGCGCACGAGTGCGGCGGCCCCCGTCAAGGCGGAACGGCTCGCGGGCGTCGACATCTTGTTCGTGCGTGAACTGACGGGCGGGCTCTATTTCGGCGAAAAGGGCCGCGATGCGGACTCAGCATTCGACACCTGTGCTTATTCACGTACCGAAATCGAGCGCGTGGTCGCGCGCGCAGTGGATTATGCGCGCGGGCGACGCAAGCGCGTGACCTCCGTCGACAAGGCCAATGTGCTCGATACAAGCCGGCTCTGGCGCGAAGTCGTTGAAGAAGCCGCCGCCGCCAATCCCGACATCGAATTCGAGTCCGTGCTCGTCGACGCCGCAGCCATGCACCTCATTTCGGACCCGCGCCGCTTCGACGTCGTCGTGACCGAGAATTTGTTCGGCGACATCCTGACGGATGAAGCGAGCGTCCTCCTTGGCTCGCTCGGCCTCGCTCCGTCCGCGTCGGTCGGCGATGGTTCAGGCGGCGTGTTCGAGCCGATCCACGGCTCTGCGCCTGATATCGCGGGAACGGGCAAAGCAAACCCGGTCGGCATGATTTTGTCGGCGGCCCTGATGCTGCGCTATGCGCTGCATGCGCCGGAGGCCGCAGACGCCATCGAGCGCGGGGTCGAAAAAACCTTGAATGACGGCGTTTTGACCGCCGAGCTCGGCGGCCAGGCGCGCACCGGCGAGGTCGCTGACGCCATACGGGCAAATATCGACGAAAAAGCAACAGTCTCCGGTTGAAGGCCCTTTAAGGAAAAATTTTTCCCTTGCAATTAGCTTGTCAGCAGGCTTATCGATGAATGTGCCTCATGTGAGAGGCCCCCAGAGGACGAACATGCGCCTGGCTTTGAACAGCGCCGACCTTCTCGCTCCCGCTCCGGCGGGCGCACGCGCGTCGTCCATGACAACAATGATGACGATTATTATCGCCGGCGGTTGCCGGACGGGGATTATGTAGCGCGTCATCACGACAGATCAGGACACGCACTCCTCGCCCGGAACTCCGAGCGGGGTTTTTTGTTTTTGGAGCCCAGCATGAACGCCCTTGAAGCCCAGCCTTCCGCCGATCTCCCCGGCGCCCGCCTCCTCCCTGCCGCGCCCGCGCGCGACGCCCTTCATGTCGTCAGATCCGACGATGCGCGCGTCGCGCCCGGCCCAAGCAACGAGCTTGTCGTTCTAAAATTCGGCAGCTCGGTCCTGCGCGACGAGGCGGACCTGCCGCGCGTCGTCAGCGAGATATATCGCTGGCGGCGCGCTGGGCGCCGTGTCCTTGCGGTCGTTTCCGCCTTGCACGGAGAAACCGACCGCCTGTTCGATATGGCCCGCCGCCTCGGCTCGGATACCGATTGTGCGCAACTGCCGCGCCTTGTCGCTCAGGGTGAGGAACGCTCCGCCGCCCTTCTCGCCATTGCGTGCGACCGTGCAGGCCTCGAGCCCTGCGTCATGGGACCGCGCGAACTCGGCCTTGTCGGCGAAGGCCCCGCCCAGTCCGCCAAGCCGGTCGGCCTTGACCACAACGCCGTCAATTCAGCGCTTGAAAACCACGACGTTGTCATCGCGCCGGGCTATGTCGCGGTGGATGCGCGCGGCCGGCCGGTCCTGCTCGGTCGTGGCGGCTCGGATCTGTCTGCAGTGTTTTTAGGCGGCGAGCTTGAAGCGGGCTGCGTGCGCCTCGTAAAGGACGTGGACGGTGTATATGACCGCGACCCGGCCAAGGCCGGCGGCGCCGCGTTGCGCTTCGACGCGCTTTCTTATGACCGCGCGCGCGAAGTCGCCGGCAAGCTGGTCCAGCCCCAGGCCATCGACCATGCCGAGCGCCTTGGCGTCGCCATCGAAGTCTCCTGTCTCAACGCCCAGGACGCCACGCGCATCGATGCGAAAGGCGGCGGCGCGGTGAAGGCGCCGAAGGCGGATTCGCCGCGCGTGGCCCTCGCCGGTTGCGGCGTAGTCGGCGGCGGCGTGCTCGCCCGGCTGCAGCGCGCAGGAGATGATTTCGAGGTCTGCGCGGTACTGGCCCGCGACCCTTCCAAACCGCGCGACCCGCAGCCTGACCCCGCTTTGTTCGTACAAGACCTGAACGCGCTTTTCGACGCCGGCCCCGATATTGTCGTCGACGTGTTGTCCAGCGGCGAGCTTGGCGAAGCGCTCATCTCCGAAGCGCTCGAACGCGGCGTCAGCGTGGTCAGCGCGAACAAGCAGGCCCTGCTCAACGACGCCGCGCGCCAGGCCGAGCGCTTTGAGCGATCCGGCGTTTCGCTGGCATACTCCGCCGCCGTCGGCGGCGGCGCGCCCATGGTCGAAACGGTGCGCAATGCGCGCGACCACGGCACGCTCGCAGGCGTTGAAGCGGTGCTCAATGGCACTGTGAATTATCTGCTCGACCGCCTCGGCGCCGGTGAAAGCTATGAGGATGCGCTCGCCGACGCCCAGCGCGCCGGCTTTGCGGAAGAAGATCCGAGCGCGGATGTCGACGGCCGCGACGCGGTCGCCAAAGCGCTCATTCTCGCGAGCGAGGCCTATGGCGCATCGCCTGACGACTGCGACGTGCATAGTGAAGCGCTTGACGACGACGTGCTTGCGCGAATTAGCGAGACGCCGGGGCGCTGGCGCCAGCTCTCAACCGTGGCGCCCGGCGTTGACGGCCGCGTGCAGATCGATGTCGCGTTCCGCCGCATGGATGGCGATCCGTTCTTCGCCGGGCTTGAAGGCGAACGCAACGCTCTGCGCGCAGTGTGCGTGGACGGCGCCGAATTCTCAGCGCGCGGACGCGGCGCCGGCCGCACGCCGACGGCGGAGAGCGTGTTCGCCGACCTCGTCGACTGGCGCGCTAAGGGTGAAGGCGCGTAGAACACCCCAAATGTTCGGGGAGTTTTGCGCATGGCGGTCTTCACGCCGGTTTCGTTTGACGACGCCGCCGACTTCGTCGCCGACTATCAGGCGGGCGCGCTCGGCGATATTCAGCCGATTACGGAAGGCGTTGAAAATACGAACTACAAGATCAGGCTGGGCGCGCGCGATTTCGTCCTGACCCTGTTCGAGAAACGCACCCGCGCCGAAGATGTCGCCCGCCAGCTCGCATTGCTGGCGCATTGGGCGAATGACGGCCTGCCCGCGCCGCAGCCCCTGCGCCGCA
>JAUIEH010000163.1 GCA_030428405.1 Alphaproteobacteria bacterium | reverse complement strand
CAATTCCGCGCGCGCGCTCATGAGCGATCGCTCCCGATGCGTGCGGCGATGAAGATGAAGGCCGGGGCGCCGATCAGGGCGGCGGCGACGCCGAGCTTTAATTCCTGCGCGAACGGCAAAAGACGCACAGCGAGGTCCGCGCTCGCGAGCATTAGCCCGCCAAGCATGGCGGCGGGCGCCAGAATGCGCTGCGGATCATGACGGCAAAGGGGGCGCACGACGTGAGCCGCGACAACGCCGACAAAGCCGATCGCCCCGGCAAGCGCAACCGCGCCGCCGGCGAGCAGCGAGGCTCCGACAATGACCAGCGCGCGCGTGCGCTTGAGATTGAGTCCCACGCCGAGGGCGGCTTCCTCGCCCAACGTCAGCGCGCGCAGGCCAGCGCCTGATGCGAACACCAAGATGGAGCCGATGAGAAAGAGCGGCGCCGTTGCGGCGAGGTCGCCGAAGGAGCGATTGGCGACCGAGCCGAGCAGCCAGTTCACGAGGTCGCTGAGTGAAAACGGATTGGGCGCGAGGTTCATCGCGAGCGCCGTCAGCGCGCCTGCGAAACTCGAAAGGCCGACGCCGACGAGGATGAGAGTCGTCGCGCTGACCCGATTGGCGCCGATGGCGTAGAGGATGACGGTGCTCAAGAGCGCGAACCCGGCGGCGAAGGCCTGTGTCGTCCAAGCGGCGGCGGCGGCCAGGCCGAAATAAATCGCTGTCACCGCGCCCAGCGAAGCCATCGCCGACACGCCGAGCACGCCAGGTTCAGCCAGCGGGTTGCGCAACAGACCCTGAAGCGCTGCGCCGGAAAGCCCGAGTGCGGCGCCCGCCACGAAAGCTGCGAGCGCGCGCGGCAGGCGTATCTCGGTGACGATCATTGTCGTAAGCGGATCATCGCTCAGCCCGAAAAGCGCGCGCAGGCTTTCGCCGGGCTGCGTCGCGACCGGTCCCGTCAGTGCAGACAGGGCGATCGCGATGACGGCGGCCAGCGCCAGCGCGCCGGTCAGTCCGGCGGCGGCCGCGGCGGTGGTGGGTCGCGCGCTCATGAAGCGTCAGATTGTGCTGAGTTCGCGATCGCTTCAGCGGCGTCGAGCGCGAACCATGCGGGGCAGGCGAGAACCGCACCGGGAATCTCAACGGTCCGTACACGAGACAATGTGCGCTGCATGACGGGATGGCGCGCGGCGGACCATTGATTGGCGCGCTCGCTGAACACATCGAAGAACGAGGCGATGGCGAGTTCTGGCGGCGCGGCGGCGAGTTCTTCAAGACGCAGAGACGACCAGCCGACTGCGCCGGACTCAGCGGCGATATTGATGACCCCGCCCGCTTCGATGACGGCGTTGATGAATGTGCCCGCGCCGGCCGTGGCGCCTCCGGGCGTGACATAGAGCGCGCGCGTTCTCTCGGTTGCTTCGGGCGCGCGGGTCGCCAGTTCAGCACGGCGTCGGCGCATGTCGGCGATCATGTCAGCGCCGCGTTCGTGTCGCCCCAACAACGCCGCGAGCGTTTCGATTTCAGTCTCAATGTCGGCGAAGCTGGTCGCATAGCCGAGCTGATGCACGCGCGCGCCGACGCGCTCCAGCGCGGGCGCAATGCGCGGGCCTCCGCCCCATTGGCGCACGACCAGGTCGGGCTGCAAGGCGGCGGCTTCTTCCACGCTCGGCCGGATCTGGCGCAGGCCGGCGGCTTGCGCGCGGAGATATGAGTAATCGTCATCGGCGTCGCGCGAGACGGCGGCGATCTGGTCGCGCTCAGCAAGGGCGATGAGATATTGGTCCGCACAAAAATCAAGCGAGATGGCGCGTTGGGCGGCGTCCTGCGCAAATGCAGTCGCCGGAATAATCGTCGCCAAACCGATCAATGCCGCCAAGAGGCTGCGCATCGCGTCTGCTCCTCGTCGCCGCTGCGGCGTGCGCTATCGCACAGCCATCAGCGCAAGCGTTTCGTCGCTAGTCGACGGAAGCGGGCCTCCGCTCGCCTCGGACTGGTCCCGGTCCGCGGGCGAAAGCGACTTCGACGGCAGGTCTCCTGGCTTGCGGCTCTTCGGTTCCCCGCCGCCTTCCCGGATGCGCGCATCCAGTGGCTGTCACAGCGGGGCGCCTCGCCGCATACAGTTGCGGGCACAGCCGCGGCGTTGGGCGAACCCGCACCGCGTTCCCTCTAGCCCTTTCCTCGAAAGGGACCGTCGAATGCTCAGCATCGCGCCTGGTGAAGCGAAGAGCAAGCCGCTCAGTAATCACGCCGCCAGCGCACGGAAATAGAGGCGTCGCGACCATTGCCTAGACGCGAGGCGATCTCCAGGCGCGGGCGCAGACGCCATTGGATTTCGGCTTCCGCACCGCCGGTCGCGCTGCTTTCCACCTCGAGATAGACGTCGTCGCTGAGATATGTCCCGCCGCTGACGACGGGTCCGGCTTCGCCGCCTGTGCGCACGCCAAGCCGGTCGACGCCCAGACCGCGGCGCAACGCGCCGAGCACGTCGATGCCGCCGCCGCCTCCGCCCGCGAGACTGGCGAGCGCGCTGGCGAGCTGTGCGGCCTCAAGCGCGCTGAGTTCGCTGACTGAACGGCCGAACAAGACGCGCGCGAGGATTTCATCCTCGGGATAGCTCGGCGTGCTCTCCAGCGACATGCGAGGTTGCGCAGCCGTTCCCGTGATGCGGATGATCGCCGTCAAATCGTCGCGCTCGCGGCGCGCTGTGAGATTGATGCGCGCATTCTCGGGTCGTCCGTCGAGGCGGATGACAGCGTCATCAAACGTGAATCGCTCGCCGCCGATTTCCAGCGAGCCGCGAATTAGGCGCGCTTCGCCGCTCACGCGCGGATCACCGCTCTCGCCGGTCACGTCGATGTCAAATGACCACTCCGTATCCAGACCGCTTGAGCGGAAGAAGACGCGCCGGTCAGCCTCCGCGTGAATGTTCAGGTCGACGTCGATGGGTTCAGGCGGCGCCGGCGGCGGAGCGAGCGTCGCCGGCCGATTGACCTCTTCGACAGCGAGCACGGTCACGCCCGGCGGGCCGAGATTGGGTGGCGCGAGGTCGGCCTGGTCGATGTCGAGATCGGCGTTGAGTTCGATTGTGCGATTGGCGCGTTCGATAGAGATGTCGCCGCTTGCCGTAACCGCTGCATCGGGCCGGTTGGCGACGCGCAGGCGGGTCAGCTCGATCTCGATGTCGCTGACGCCGTTTGGAAAATTGTGAGAGCCTTCACCGGCAAGGACGCCGCCCTGGCCGTCGCTGGCGCTTAGCCGGTCAAGACGGGCTGTCTCGCCGTCGAAGCTCGCGGCGGCGTCGATGTCGCGCAAATCGATGCCGCTGGCGGCGTCCTGGAACCGGCCGTTCGAAAGCGCGCCGCGTCCGGCGACGTCGGGAGTTGCGGGCGTGCCTGCGAGCGTGACTTCGACCTCAAGAGCGCCGGCCAGCGCCTGATCGGCCGGCCCGATAATGCGCCACATCTCTTCAATGTCGCCGTCGGCGGTGATGCGCCCGGAGAGGGCGGCTTGTCCATTGACGCGCGGCGCTGGCGGCCAGGCCGCGAGCGTGACAGGCGCCTCCACATCGCCGCGCGCGGTGAAGCCGCCGCCTTGGGCGCGCAGACCGATCGCCGCGCCGCTTTCCGTAAAATTGGCCGTGAGCTGAGCGCTGGCCGAAGCATCGCCGCCAGCGTCTGAGCGCAGATCCGTGATCTGCAACTCTGCGGTTCCCGTCAAGACATCTCGGCCTGACAGCGCCGCGCTGAGCCGCGCTGCACCATTAATCTCAGGGCCAAGACCCAGGCGGCTGATGAGCAGGAGCGGCAGGTCGTCAGCGCTGAGTTCAATCTCGGTCATGTCCGAATGCTGCAGGCTTAGCGCCGCAGTTGCGCCGCTGCTCAGAGCAAGCGCGGCGTTGGCTTCGATCGCGCCGTCATTCAGTCGCGCCGTCCATGGCTCCGCCGCCGTCATGCGATATTCAGCCAGCGTGGCGACGGGTGAGAGCGTGATGCTCAGCGCACCGTCCTCGGCGCGCGCCAGCTCGCCTTCGGCGTTGAAGGTCAATGGCTCGGGCAAGGCGGCCTGAGTGGAGATCGTGTAGGAAAGCCCATCGAGCCCGCCGCCGAATGCAAGCGTCGTTGCGCCCAGCATGACGTCATCGCTGAGGCGCATTTCATTGAGGCGCGCCTCACCTTGCGCGTATTGCACGCCGTTGCGACTGGCGAGAGCGATGTCGGCGCTGGCGCCGTGCGCTGGCGCGCGCGCCGCTAACTCGCCCGTTACGACGCCGGCCGGCGAAATGCTCAAGGCTCCGTCAACGGTTGCGCCAAGTCCTGACGCGCTGATCTCTTCAAGCGCAACGCCATCCGTAGAAAAACCAAAAATCGTGGAGGCGCGGATATCGCCGTTAGCGCTCGTTGCTTCGAACACGATCGGTCCGCGCGCGCCGCCCTCCTGCGGCGTCAACTCCGCGCGCAGGCTCGGCGCGTTCAATACCGTGTCGCCGAACGCAATCGAAGTGGCGTCCGCCTGCAGACGAACCATCGGCTCGCCCAAAAGCGCGCGCGCCTCAGCGCTCAGCGCCAATGCGCCGTCAAGCGCTGCGCCGCCCAAACCGCTCGCTCCGCTGACAGCGCCTGAGACGGTGACGACGTCGTCCTCTTCATCGCCGATCACGCCTTCGACCATCAGTTCGAAACCCTCGCCCGCCGCGCGCGCCTGACCGATGACGATTTCTTCGTCGCGGTATTCGGCGTTGAAACGCAGGCTCGGGGACGGGCCGAGCAGGGCGTTGGCCTCGGGCGAGGGCAATGAGAGATTTTCGGCGAGCGCTTCGACCGTGAAATGCGCTTCCTCGGCGTCAGCGTCACGGCGCGCGCTCACCTGCAGATGCGCCGCGCCGGCAGCACCCTCTATGGCGGCGGCGAGGTCTGGCGCATCGGCCTCAAGTTCAAGCCGCAGATCCCCCTGCGGCGACATCTCGCCTTCGCCGGTCGCTTCGCCCAGCGCCGTCAGGATACGGATGGCGCGGACATATAGCCCGCCGGTGGCGGTCTCATAGCGCGCCTGCGCACTAACCTGCGGCGATGGGCCGAGCGCCTGAGCGAGGACGGAGCCGTTGTCGATGCTTGTTGCCGTCAGAGAAAAGTCCGCATTCACCACGTCATCATCATAGGTCAATTCGATGGGCCCGGTGATGCGTTCGAACGCGATGTCGCCGGTAGCGATGTCTGCGACGTCAAGCTCGCCGGCAAGCGTCAGGCCGCGCCGGGCCGTCAAGGCGCCTTCAAAGCGCGCTGCGCCGATGCGCGCGTCATCCGGCAGCTCCGCCAGCGCGTCTGTGTCGGGAACGACGAGCACGATCGCGAGCGGGCCGTCGGGCTCGTGGGAGCGGGCATTGAGCGCGCCTGAGACATTCAGCGTCACGCCATCGGCGGCCAGTCTGGCGTCGAGCGCGCGCCGGCGCGCGGTTTCCTGAACGAGCGCCAGCTCGATCACCGCCTCATCTCCGATTCGCGCAGCGATGTCGGCGAGCGGCGCAATGTCGGCGAGGCGCAGGCGCGCCGTCCCGCGCACGCTTTCTACGGCGAGGTCGAAATCGGCGTTGAGCACCTCGGTTTCATCGATCGCGGCGTTCGCAGTGAATTGACCCGCGCCATCGGAAATATCCGCATGCGCCTCAGCGCTGAGCGCCGCGTCCGGCATGCCGGCGAGGTTGGCAATCGGACCGCCGGGCCGAGCCGCCAATGTGAGATTGCCGGAAAGGTCTAGTCCGCGCCATTGGGCGTCGAGCTCCAGACTGTCGCCGGGCTGATCGGTGCGATTGACCGACAGCGAAATATCGGCGGCGGAACGCCGGATCTGCGCGCCGCCATTGACGGCGAGTTCGGCGGCCTCGCCGAAGAGCGCCGCGCCGAGAACGATTGAGGGCAGTTCCAGCGTTTCCAGCGCGATGCGCCAATCGCCCATATCTCCGCCATCGGAGGATTGGTTATCCTCCACGCTGCTTGCGGGCGCGCGAACGACGTTGATCACATCGGCGCGGGCGAGTTCGACGGCGATGGTTCGGCTCAGAAGCGCGGCTGGCCGCCAGCGCAATTCCGCGTTCTCAACTTCCAGCCACACGCCGTCAGCGTCGCTCACGCTTAGCCGCGCGAGGCGGATATGCCCTAGCGGATTGCCCTCAAGTCCTTCCGCCGAGATCACGCCCGTCTCGCCGAGATCCATTCCGTCAAGCGTGCTCTCAATAAATCCGCGGCCGACGGGCGAGGCTGCGCCGATGAGCGCTACGGCGATGAGCAGCGCAATGGCTCCGACACCCGCCGCGACATAGCGGAGGATGCGAAGCGCGAGGCTGGCTTTTTTCTCAGGCGTGGCGTTCACACAGAACCGGTTCGGTCAGAATGATTGGCCGATAGAAAAATAGAGCTGCACGCGCGGATCTCCATCTATCGGGTCGAGCGGCGTGGCGATGTCGGCGCGCAAAGGGCCGAAGCCGGCGTAGTAACGCACGCCGACGCCAGCGCCCCAGCGCACGTCGCTGAATGAAGGCGTCGCATCCGCGCTCGCCGCGCCGCCGTCGAGGAATACCACGCCGCCAAAGCTTT
>JAUIEH010000162.1 GCA_030428405.1 Alphaproteobacteria bacterium | reverse complement strand
GCAGCTCGCGCCGACGCGCTTCGAGCGCGAAGATGCGGCGGTGAATGAGGTCGTCGAGCACTTCATCAAAGCGCCGGCTGCCGGAATCGAGCGGTTCGGCGCTTTCGGCCACGCCCTGCGCGACCGCCTCGCGGCGCACGTCGGAGACATAGATCGGCGTGCCGTCGACTTCGGCCGCGACTGCGTCTCCCAGTCGCACGACAGCGGAGGAAAACGGGTCCGAGGCGCGGTCCTCGCCGGCTTCGCCGCAGGCGACGAGCGCGACGGCTGCAAAGATGAAGGCTGAGACGCGCGAGGCGCGCAATTGGGCGGTTCGCATGGTAAAGTCCGCTGCGGCGTCATGACGGACGCTGTTGGCGTCGCGTTGACAGCATCTTACGCGCTCCTTAAGTCACGCCAGCGCGCCTGTCGAGGCGTTGGCGCGGCCGCGGCGAGCGTCGATGCGGCGCGACAGCCTCGGCGGCGCACCTCAATCGCTGCGACAAGGCGGGCAATGCTCAATATCGCAAGAAAGATGTTCGGCTCGGCGAATGATCGCCGCGTGCGCATGGCTGATCCGATCGTCCAGCGCGTCAACGCGCTCGAGCCCGATTTCGAAGCGCTCACCGACACCGAGCTGCGCGCCAAGACCGTTGAGTTCCAGGACCGGGTCGCAGCCGGCGAAACGCTCGACCAGCTGATGCCGGAAGCCTTCGCCGTCGTGCGCGAAGCCGCCAAGCGCACGCTCGGCCAGCGCCATTACGACGTGCAGATCACCGGCGGCGTCGTCCTGCATGAAGGCGACATCGCGGAAATGAAGACCGGCGAGGGCAAGACGCTCGTCGCCACCCTTCCCGTCTATCTCAACGCGCTCACCAAGCGCGGCGTCCACGTCATCACCGTCAACGACTATCTCGCCAGCCGCGACGCGGAATGGATGGGACGCGTCTATCGCTTTTTGGGCATGACGGTGGGCTGCATCGTCCACGGCCTCAACGATGTCGAGCGCCGCGAGCAATATGCCTGCGACATCACCTACGGCACGAACAATGAGTTCGGCTTCGACTATCTCCGCGACAATATGAAGTACTCGCTCCTGGAGATGTGTCAGCGCGGCCATCACTACGCCATCGTCGACGAGGTCGACTCGATCCTGGTCGACGAAGCGCGCACGCCGCTGATCATTTCCGGGCCGACCGATGACCGCTCGGATTTCTACCGCACCATCGACGACGTCGTGCGCGAGCATGTCTCCGAAGAAGATTACGACATCGACGAAAAGCAGCGCTCGATCGCGCTGAACGACGAAGGCAACGAGAAGCTGGAAAGCATTCTCGCGGAGAAAGGCGTGCTGGAGGGCGAGAGCCTCTACGACATCGCCAATGTCTCCGTCGTCCACCACATCAACCAGGCCCTGCGCGCGCATAAAATGTATCAGCGCGACAAGGACTACATCGTTCGCGACGATAAGGTCGTTCTGATCGACGAGTTCACCGGCCGGATGATGGAGGGACGTCGCCTCTCCGAGGGTCTGCACCAGGCCATCGAGGCGAAAGAAAACGTCAGCGTTCAGCCGGAAAACCAGACGCTCGCGTCGATCACTTTCCAGAACTATTTCCGGCTCTACGACAAGCTCGCCGGCATGACCGGCACGGCCGCGACCGAGGCGTCCGAATTTGGCGACATTTACGGTCTCGGCGTCGTTGAGATTCCGACCAATCGCGATATCGCGCGCATTGACGACGACGACGAGGTTTATCGCTCGGCGCGTGAAAAATATGACGCCATCATCATGGAGATCGCCGAAGCCCATTCGCGCGGTCAGCCGGTTCTGGTCGGCACGGTCTCGATCGAGAAATCCGAAGTGCTGTCGGCGCTTCTCTCAGATCGCAAGGCGATCAAAGACCTCGGCAAGCGCGCCATCGATCTCGCCGAAAGCCTCAAGGACGATCACGAGGACAAAGAGCGCATCGCGAAAGCGGGCGAGCTTCTGCTGGAGTTCGCCGCCAAGGCCAAAGGCGGCGCGGCGCCCATCCCGCACGCGGTCCTGAACGCGCGCCATCACGAACGCGAAGCACAGATCATCGCCGAAGCCGGCGTGCCCGGCGCGGTCACCATCGCCACAAATATGGCCGGCCGCGGCACCGACATTCAGCTCGGCGGCAATATCGAAATGCGCATCGCCGACTGGCTCGCTGAGCGCGACGCCGCCGGCGAGAAGGTCGACGAAGCCGCCATCACCGCCAAGCGCAAGCAGTTCGAGCGCGAAATCGAAGAGCGCAGGCAGACCGGGCTCGACGCAGGCGGTCTCTATGTCATCGGCTCGGAGCGCCACGAAAGCCGGCGCATCGATAATCAGCTCCGTGGCCGGACGGGTCGTCAGGGCGACCCCGGACGCTCGCGCTTCTTCGTCTCCGTTGAAGACGACCTCATGCGCATTTTCGCGCCTGAGCGCATGAACGCGATCATGAAGGGCCTCGGCATGAAGGAGGGCGAGGCCATCGTCCATCCGTGGATGTCGAAAGCCCTTGAGACCGCGCAGAAACGCGTCGAGCAGCGCAATTTCGAGATCCGCAAGAATCTTCTGAAATATGACGACGTCATCAACGATCAGCGTAAAGCGATCTTTGAGCAGCGCGTCGAATTCATGAGTTCGGACGACGTTTCCGCCGAAATCGAGAATATGCGCCACGAACTCGTCGACGAGCTTGTCGCGCGGCATGTTCCGGCCAAGGCGTATGCGGACCAATGGGACATCGACGCGCTGGAAACGGAAGCCGGCGAATTGTTCAACACGGATGCGCCGATCCGCGAATGGGCTTCGGAAGAAGGCATCGCCGATCTGGAAATCCGTGAACGTCTCACCAATGCGGTCGACGAAGCCTACGCCCAGAAAGTCGCGTCTGTTTCACCCAAGGTGATGCGCTCGGTCGAAAAGCAATTCCTGCTGCAATCGATCGACATGCATTGGCGCGAGCACCTCCAGCAGCTCGACCATTTGCGCGCGGTCATCCACTTACGCAGCTATGGCCAACGCGATCCCCTGAACGAGTTCAAGACCGAGGCGTTCGCCCTGTTCGAGCGACTGCTGAGCGATCTGCGCTCCGACGTCACGCGGTTCCTGATGAATGTGCGCATTCAGACGGAGCCGAACGTCACCGCGCCGCGCCCGCCGCAGAACACGATCGAAACTCATGTCGATCCCGACACCGGACGCAACGAAATGTCGCCCGGCGGCGCGCGCGGACCGGCCGGCTCGGAAGTGCGCGTGGCGCCGCTCGGCTCGGTGCGCGCTTCGGGTCCGGCAGGCCGCGATCCCGACGATCCCAGCACCTGGGGCCGGGTCGGACGCAATGAAGTCTGTCCCTGCGGCTCCGGCAAGAAATACAAGCATTGCCACGGCCAGGTTTCGACCGCGCAGGCCTGAGCGGCGCCCAGTTCTTGTCAGCCAGCGACTGCGCGCAGCGTTCCGCGTCTGCGTGAATTGCCATATGGTCGCGTTGATTGATTCGCACCCGAAACGACGCGCCGAAAGGACGTCCATGTCGAGATTGATGCTCGCCGCCGCCCTGTGTCTCAGCGCGCCCCTATCCGCGGCGGCGGACGACATGGCCCGCATCACGCTGCGCGGCTCCTATGACGGCGCGCATGTCTATCGCGGCACGCAGCTCGGCGAAGACACCGCCAATGCGCTGGTGGAGGTCTCTGTGCCGCAGCGCGGCCGCGAGTTCTACGGCGGCCTGGCGCTCGCCGCGCCGCTGTCACAGCCCGACGGCGCGTTCGAGTTCAATGACGAGTATCGGATCTTCGCGGGCGCTGCGTTCAACTGGTGGGACGGCGTCTGGATCGATGTCGGCTACACCCAGTTCCTCTACAGCAATGACGGCCCCGGCATCTTCCATAACGGCCAGGAGCGCGGCGTCTTCCATCTCGGCGGTTTCGTCGATGTCGAGCTGCTCAATCGCGATTTCGAGCCGAGCGCGTTCCTCTATTACGACCTCGAGCGCGAAGAACTGCAATTCGAGATCGACCTGCAATACAGCCATCTGGTCGGGCCGAACCTCTATGTCGATCTGGGCGGTCACGCCGGCGCTGCGATTTCAGCGAATGGGACCGAGCGAACGGTTGTCGGCGGCGTGCTGGTCGAGCGCCCGATCGAGGAATACGCCTTTTACGGATTAGAGGCGGATTTGCGCTTCGATTTCTCCGGTCGCGCAGAAGCTTTTGCAGGCGGACGCGTCGGCGGGGCGAGCGAAGACCGCTTCATCGACGCCTTTGCGCCGACCACTGGCCTGCCCTCGCGCTTTGAAAGCATGTCGAGCTGGCTGACCGCGGGCGTGCGCGTCGATTTCTAGAGGCGCCGCCGTGCATTCTGCGCGGCTTTGCCGATTACGGATTAATGCGAGATGTAAAGCGCCACCACGTCGCGGGCGATCGCTTCGAACGCGGCGCTCAGTTCTGAGTTGCTGTTGGCGTTGAAATACATCGACTCTTCAGAAGCGCAATCGCGCAGCATGTTGCGCGTCCGCGAGTTCGAAATTTCAAACGCCACCGTGTAAATCAGCACGCCGTCATCGCTGATTGCATCGCACATTTGCTGCGTATAGGCGTCCGCACGCCCGGGCGCTGTACTGTCATGATACGGAGACTCATCGCGCTGCGAACGCGTATTGTCGCCATCGGTCATGAGCACGAGCACTTGCAGCATGTTGTCGTCGGGCTCTTCGAGAAAGCTCGGCGATTCGGCGAAAGGCGCAGTGTCCGAAAGGACCCGCCAGCCCCATTGCAGGCCGGCCGGAATATAGGTCCAGCCACTGGCGCCGAGATCGTCGATCCGATCGAGAACGGCCGAACGGTTCAGCGTCAGGCGCAAGAGCGGCGTAGACGGACAGTCAACGTCCGACAAGCCGGGCATCGCGCCATTCACGGGATCGTCGCGCCGGTTATAGGGGTCCGACGGCGAGCCCACGCAGCCTTCCCAGTCCGGATCCGGCACCATGCGCGCCGTGCCGCGCTCGCCGCGCCGGCGTCGGCCGCGCCCACGGCCTTCTTCCTCGACCATAGGCTCGATGATGCCGTCCTCATCGCCGTTTTCCACGCCGACATTGACGTATTGCGCGAAGGGCACGACGCCGATCGGCGCATCGACGCGGTCGCGGATGTAATTCACGAGATCGCGCGAAGCTCTGCGTAAGGTCGAAATCTTGCTGCCGGACATCGAACCTGTCACGTCGAGCACCAGCGCGATCTGAAGCTGCGGGTCCTCGATGGCGCGGACTTCGGACGTGGCTTCGATGACCGTGTATTCCCGCCCGACGACGGCGGAGAACATGCCGGGCAGGCGCATGGAGGCCTCCCCGCGAATGGTGAGGTCGCCGAGCTCGCCTTCGCTCGTGATCGAGACCGACACTTCTTCATCGCGCAAGACCGAACTGCGATTGGCGTCGACGAAGCGTTGACCCGCCGCTGTGAGCGAGGCGTCGTCCAACGAGCCCGAGCGCGCAGCGGCGAGCACCGCGCTGTCCAGCGTCGCCTGCAGCGCATTGCGCGCGGTTGCGCCATTGGACAGCTCGAGCCCGCCGGCGACCATGACGCTGATGATGGGAACCAGAAACGCGAACACGATCGCCACGTTGCCTTTGGAGGAACGGGCGAATGATTTCAAAGTTGTATTATTCTTGTTGAAGCGAACCATTAGCGGTCTCCAGTGGAGAATTCCGCCAATAGTCTCGTTATTTCATACTAATGAGCGTTTATTAAGCCTGGTAATTATTCCATTAAATAAATAGTTGATAAACCTTCTAACGCCGCAACCATCATCCGGATATGTAGAGCGCGACGACATCACGCGCGATCGCCGCGAAGGCGTCGTTCAGATCCGCAGCGCTGTTGGCGTTGTAGTACATTGACGGCTCAGTGGCGCAGCGCTCGAGCATGCGACGCGTGTTTGAATCGCTGATTTCGAACGCAACAGCGTAAATGCGGATGCCGTCATCCTTCATCGCCTCGCAGATCTGCGCCGTGCGCGCATCGGCGTGTCCCTGCGCCGAGCTGTCATGCAGCGGCGTGTTCGCGGTCTGCGAGCGCGTATTGGCGCCGTCCGTCATCAATACGGCGACGCGCATCACGTCTTCGTTCGGCTCAAGGAAGGTGAGCGAGTCCTCGAAGGGAGCGATCGGCGACAGCGTGCGCCAGCCCGCCATGAGACCGGACGGAATATTGGTCCAGCCGCCCGCATTCAGCCCGGAAATGGCGCTGAGGACCGTTGAACGGTTGGTGGTCAATCGCGTCAGCTCGGCCGGGCAATCGACGCCGGAGACGCCGGGCATGGCGCCGTTGATCGGATCGTTGCGGCGGTTATACGGCTCGGGCGGCGAGCCGACGCAGCCCTGCCAGTTCGGATCCGGAACCGTCTGGGTCGTCTGGCCGCCGCGTCCGCGTCCGCGTCCGCGACCACGACCACGACCGCCGCCGGTCACCACTTCGATGGTCGGCGCGATGACGCCGTCTTCGCTGCCCGACGCCGTGCCGAAATTGGCGTATTGAGCGAACGGCACGACGGCGATGGGCGATTCGACACGGTCGCGAATATAGTTGACCAGATCGCGCGC
>JAUIEH010000161.1 GCA_030428405.1 Alphaproteobacteria bacterium | reverse complement strand
GAACAAGACGCCGATTACGACGCCGAGGCGGTGTTTCCGAGCGACGTCAATCTCGATCTGCTCAATGGCGTGAACTACGCCAAAGGCTGTTTCGTCGGTCAGGAAGTGGCGAGCCGCATGCGGCGGCGCGGTTCGGTGCGCAAGCGCACGCTCAAGGTTACGGCTGGCGACGGCGCGCTCGCCAAAGGCGCTCAAATCGAGGCCGACGGCCTGCCGCTCGGCGATGTGATGTCGGTGCGCGACGGCGAAGCGCTGGCGATCATCCGCATTGACCGTCTCGCACAAGCCGATCCGGCAAAGATCCAATGCGCGGGAGCGCCGGTCGAGATCGTTTCGGCTTCTTGGTTTCCCACCGACGCGCTGCAGCCCTCCGAAACGTAAGCGCCAGCGAACGCGTGCGGCGTGACGGCGAAGCCGCCAATCGGTATACCGGTCGCCCAGATCAAGATTTGAGGCGCGGACACCACAACCGCGCAGGGACGGGTATGGCGGCGGTAATCACGGCGACCGGGCTTTTCACGCCCGAGCAATCCATTTCGAACGACGAACTCGTGGCCAGCTACAATGCGTGGGCCGAGCGCTGGAACGCGGACAACGCCGAAGCCATCGCTTCTGGCGAAGCGACGGCAAAGGAATTGTCGTCTTCCGGCTTCGTCGAGAAAGCGTCCGGCATCAAGGCGCGCTATGTCGTCGACAAGGACGGCGTGCTCGACATCGACCGCATGACGCCGCGCGTGCCCAAGAGGTCCAACGAGGAAATCTCAATCCTCGCGGAAATGTCCGTGGCCGCCTGCCGCGACGCTCTGGAACGCGCGGGAAAGACGCCCGCCGACGTCGACGCCGTGATCGTGGCGTGTTCGAATCTGCAGCGCGCCTACCCCGCTGTCGCCATTGAAGTTCAGGACGCGCTCGGCGTGGACGGTTGGGGCTTCGACATGAATGTCGCGTGCTCTTCGGCCACATTCGGCATCCAGGCAGCCGCCGACATGATCTCCGCGGGTCATGCGCGCGCGATTATCGTCGTCAATCCGGAGATCTGTTCAGCGCATCTCAATTTCCGCGACCGCGACAGCCATTTCATTTTCGGCGACGTCGCGACCGCCATTCTGCTGGAATCGAGCGATGCGCCGCGCAACGGGCATGGCGCCTGGGAAATCCTGGGCATGAAGCTCAAGACCAAGTTCTCGAACAACATCCGGAACAATTTCGGCTTCCTGAACCGCGCCGAACAAGACGACCCCGCCGCCGGTCAGACCGAATTCGCCAGCGCCGGCGCCACCGACAGGCTGTTCGTTCAGCAGGGCCGCAAGGTCTTCAAGGACGTCGTTCCGCTCGTCTCCGACATGATCCTGAGCCACATGCAGGAGATCGGCATCTCGCGCGCCGACCTGAAGCGCATGTGGCTCCATCAGGCCAATCTGAACATGAACCTGTTCATCGCGAAGAACGTGCTGGGCCGTCCCGCCGAGGATAATGAAAGCCCGGTCATTCTGGATGAGTACGCCAATACCTCATCGGCAGGCTCGATCATCGCCTTTCACCTGCACTCCGAAGACTTCAAGCCCGGCGATATCGGACTGATCTGCTCTTTCGGCGCTGGTTACTCAGCGGGCACAGTTTTCGTCCGCCGCACCGTCTAAATCGTCGCGATTCAAAATTAGGGCTTCACAAACGCGCATTTTTAGCGCCGTTAACGTTAACTATTATGGCAGACGTCTTTTTCGCATACGCGCGCGAGTATCACGACCTCGCCAATCGCATCGCCACAGCCCTTTGGGGGCGCGGCGTCAGCGCCTGGATCGACGACGGCGAGGACGCCGACGAACCCTGGCCCGCCCAGTTCTCACGCGAGTTGCGCCGCGCACGCTGCGTGCTGGCGCTGTGGTCCGACGAGGCCGCCGCTTCGCGCCTCGTGGTCAGCGAAGCGCGGGAAGCCTTTCAGAGCCGCCGGCTCGTAAATATCGGCGTCGCCGACTATGTCGATGCGCCCGCCGAATTCGCCGAAGCGCCGTCTCTGCGTCTGGACGAAGACGAGATCGATGAAGACTGGCTCGACCTGCTCGTCACGCGCGTCACCGAGACGATGGAAGCCGGCGACCGCTTCGCCGATGAAATCGACGGCGAAGACGAAATCAGCGTCGATGAAGCCGACGAACTCGCCAGCAAGCTGGTCGACGACGCCTATGACGATCCCACAGCGTCATGGACGCCGAACTTTTCGGACCGCAATGACATGTTCGCCGCGCGCAGCCGCGAAGGCTTCGACTCAGCGGCGCGCAGCCTGGCGCGCGCGAGCGATCCGCGCTGGCGCGCGGCCCTTGTGCAGCTCGCTGATCCGCACACACGCCTCGCCGGCGTTTACGCCATCGAAGACCTCGCCGCGCGCCGTGAAGACGGCTCGGCCTGGCGGCGCGTCCTCGGCGCCATCGCATTTCCCTATTATCCGTGGCGCGCGCTCGCCGCTTACGCCCGCACCGGCGCGACCGAAAGCGAACTCGACGCACTCGTCGCGCCCAATCAGTTCGACGAGCTGCGCGACTTGCGCGTCGGCTATCACGGCGCAGATGACGACGACGACGCGATCGCGCCGGTCAATGTCGCTCCGTTTGCGACGGCGGCCGCAGGCGCCGGCTCAGCCGAAACGGCAAACGCTGCAGCAGCCGCAGCGGCGCCTCAGCCGGCTGCGCGTTCCGGTTTTTGGGGTTTCGTCTTTCTCGTCGCCGCATTCATCACAGCATTATTGTTCGTGCCCGACCTAATGCGCACGCGCGATAGCGATGACCAGGTCGCTGCGCTCACCGGGTCCGAAACGCCGTCGACGGCAGATTCTGCAGAGAACGGAACGCTGCGCCTCAATGGCGCCGATGACCCCGACTCAAATGGAGCAGGCACCGACGAAGCGAGCCAGGCTGACCCGGTCGAGACCGAAATGGACGCCGAAGACGCCGAACGCCTCGCCGCGCTGGCGTTGGCGCAAGAAGAAGCTGAGGCGGAGGCTGAAGCCGCACGCCTCGCTGAAGACGCAGCCCGCGCGGAGGAAGCGCGCCTCGAAGCCGAACGACTGGAAGCCGAGCGCCTCGCCGAAGAGGCCCGCATCGCTGAAGAACTTCGTCTCGCCGAAGAAGCCCGTCTGGAAGCTGAACGCGTCGCCGCCGAGCGCGCTGAGGCTGAACGCCTCGAAGCCGAACGTCTGGAAGCTGAGCGTCTCGAAGCTGAGAGGCTCGAAGCCGAGCGCCTCGCCGCAGAACAGGCCGCCGAAGAGGCGCGTCTCGCAGAAGCCGCGCGCCTGGAAGCGGAACGCGCTGAGGCCGAACGATTGGCCGCAGAAAGACTGGCCGCAGAACGCGCAGAAGCAGAACGCCTCGCTGCAGAAGAGGCCGAACGCCTCGCCGCGGAGGAAGCCGAAAACGCGCGCCGTTTGGCTATGAACGAGGCCGCCGCAGACGAAAATGACAGCGGATCGGCGACTGGAGCGGACGCCGCCGCCGTCAGTGTTGCAAGCGCGTCCTCGCGCGCCGCATCAGCCGCCGCTGAAGAGCGCCGTCGCGAAGAAGAGCGCGCAGCCGCCATCGAGCGCGCTCGCGCCGCGCGACGCCGTCACGGCGTTCCGATTGCGGACGACCTGCAAGCGACATGCAGCATGGCCGCGCCCGCCGAACATGTCGTCGAGGATGGCGATACGCTTTGGCTGATTGCGCGGCTCTACTACGGCTGGAGCTGCGGCGGCGTGTTCCCGGTCATTTATCGGTGCAATGAAGAGGTCTTCGCCGCAAACGACACAGGCCCGCTGCGCGCGCGCGACGAAGACACGATCTATCCCGGCGACCGGCTTTACATTCCCGCCTATCCGGGCACGGACGCTTCAGGCGCGTCCTGCCCGGGCTAAGGCCACAGCGCGCTCAAAGACGCTGTGTTTCGGTGATCTTGAAGGTGAGATCGTCGCCATCGGCTTCGTGAATGGTGACATATTCACCAAGACGCAGCGTGTGATCGCCTAAGCGGTAGACTGGCTCATCTGGGCCTTCGTCTTCCTCATCATAGCGGAAAAACCAGTGGCTGCCGCGATGGGTCAGCCAGCCATCCGCGTCATCGTCGTGCTCGGGCGTGAAGCGATTGACGGTGCATTTCGCCTTGTTCCCGCGCCAGGCTTCGATGTCGAGTTTTCCGTCAGCATCCAGAGGCGCGACAATGACGTAGCCGTGGTCATCATCGCCGTCCGGAAAGCCCGCCTCAGGATTGCGGCTGAGCCGCATCACCACACGCGTCAGAGCCATCTCGTCATCTCCCTGTGTTATCGTTGAGCGCGCTTAATGCGCCAAAAGCAATGACGGCGCGTCCGCGTCGAGGAACACGCGCGTTGCGCCGCCAAACACCGCCTCGCGCAGGCGTGCATGACCGAACGCGCCGGTGATCAACAGATCCGCGCCCTCTTCGCGCGCCACATCCAGAAGCCCGCGGCCGGACTGCAGCGGCCGCTTCAACATCCGCACTTCCGCCTTACCGCCATTCTTGCCGATCCACTCCGCGGCGTTTGACGGCTCTGCGAAACCAATATCCTTCGCGTCGACGTGGTTTTCCGACTGCATGACGACCACGCGCTCGAGATGCTGCAAAAGCGGACGCGCCGCTTTGAGCGCGCGCGCAGCCTCGCGCGAGCCGTCCCATGCGATCGCCGCACACTTCGGCGGCACCGGGCCGCGCGGCACGAATAATGGCGCGCCATCCTCCATCAATAGCGATTGAAACACGTCCGGCATGGCGCCGGTCCCGCGGGCTGCGTCGGATTCAACGACCGCCAATGCCGCGAGACGGGCGCGCGCCGTCGCATAAGCGCGCGCAGACTCCGTCGTTTGAAGTTCGACGCCGACCGACTTGGCGAGTTCGCGCGCTTTGCTTTCCGCCTCCGCACGTCCCTTGCGCAGCCCCTCCAGCGCTGATGCGCCCAGACCGGTGAAGCCGTCGCCGGCGATCATCATCAACGCCGCATCGTCGCGGCCATAAAAGACCGCGTCGACATCGGCGTCGTAGATCGGCGCCAAAGCGGCCGCAGCTTTGATAGAGACCTCATCGCCCGGACCGCCGCCGAGCGGTACGAAAATCGTGTCGCGCGTCATGTCCGTATTCTCCGTCGCTTTCGTCGCGGCGCCTTGATCTCGACGGCGTTCGCCGTCAGCAAGATACGCCGAACTCAAATAAGTCAGGTCCCAAGGTGACGCCACCCGAGACGAGTCGATCCAAATCAATCGCGCGGTCCGAGCGCGCGCGTCGCGCACCACCGGCGCCGCGCGCCTGGCAACGCATGTTGTCGGGCCGCCGGCTCGATCTGCTCGATCCCTCGCCGATGGACGTTGAGATCGAGGATATCGCACACGGGCTGGCGAGGCTCGCCCGCTGGAACGGCCAGACGACAGGGCCGCAAGCATTTTCCGTCGCCCAGCATTCTGTCGTGGTCGCCGACATCGTGGGACATTTACGACCGCGGCTTTCAGCCGCAGCGCGCCTGACCGCGCTTTTGCACGATGCGCCCGAATATGTCGTCGGCGACATGATCAGCCCGTTCAAGGCTGCATTGGGCGTAGACTACCACGAATTCGAAGACCGCCTTCTCGCCGCGATATTCATTCGCTTTGGCCTCCCGCCGAAGATTCCGGGCGAGCTCTACAAAACAATCAAGCGCGCTGACCGCATCAGCGCCTATTTCGAGGCCGTTCAGCTCGCCGGCTTTGAGGAAGGTGAAGCGCTCAAATTCTTTGGCGAGCCGCCTGACGATCTGGAGCTTACGCTTATTCCAAAAACCACCGAGCAAGCGCAGGCGCAATTCCTGACAAGGTTCAACGAACTCATCGCCGCAATGGAGACATCGGCGAACGGGGCGAGTCCATGAACGCGACCGCCCTTACAATCGGTGGCCCATGACGCATCCGGCGTCCGTCGTCATCGGTCTCGCCGCGGTGATTTTCGCGGTCGACGGCCAGCGTCCGTTCGTCTTGATCCGCCGCGACCGAACCGATGGTCCGGCAGCACTTCCCTTCGGCCCGTTCGACCCGGTCGGTGATCGCACATTCGAGCTCGCACTGCGCGCCTTTGTGTTTGCGCAAACGGGCTTTGAGCCGGGCTATGTCGAACAGCTCTACACTTTCGGCGATCGCGGGCGCGAAGCCCCGCGCGCCCATCTCGGCGACGACCAGGCCGCCCGCGTCGTGTCGGTCGGCTATCTCGGTCTGTCGCTGGCGGAAACCGATGCGCCCGGCGGCGGCTGGTCCAGCTGGTATCGGCATTTTCCGTGGGAAGACCATCGCGCCGGACGCGCGCCGGTCATAGACGGCGTCATTTCCGCCAGACTGCGCGCCTGGGCGTCGGAGGCGGAAGGCCAGGGCCGGCGCGAGGCGCGTTGGGACCGCGTGCGTCTCGCCTTTGGGCTTGAAGGCGCAGAGTGGAACGATGAGCGCGTGCTCGATCGTTATGAGCTTCTCTATGAGGCCGACCTTGCGCCGGAGGCCGCGCAAGACCGGTTGCGCGCGCAAGGCGCAGCGCCGCCGCCGCTTGAGTCCGGCGCTGCGATTGACGGCCTTGGCGAGCCAATGGCCTCCGATCACCGGCGCAT
>JAUIEH010000160.1 GCA_030428405.1 Alphaproteobacteria bacterium | reverse complement strand
GCCTTCGGGGGACGCTTCGCGCAAGTCCGGCGCTTGCGGCTCATGCGCGGCGAATCGTATCGCCGCTTCACGCGGGCGGGACAATCCGGCGCGCCGCCGCGAGCGCAATGCCCGCCGCCACGGCGACATTGAGCGAGCGCGCGCCGGCCGCCAGCGGAATGCGAACGCGCAAATCGGCCGCATCGTGCACATTCTGAGCGGCGCCGCTGCTTTCTGAACCGAGCGCGATGAGGTCGCCGGCTTGAAAATCGACATCCCAGATCGATTTTTCGGATTTCGTCGTCAGCAGGATGAGCCGGCCTGCAGCGCGCTGATCGCTTTCAGCGAAGGCGGACCAGCTTGCATGGCGCACGATGTCGGCGCCGACGCTGTAATCCATCGCGGCGCGGCGCACGGCTTTATCCGTCAAGGGAAAGCTGCATGGCTCGATGATGTCGAGGGGCGCGTCGAAACACGCCGAAAGCCGAATCGCTGCGCCGAGATTTTGCGGAATGTCGGGTTCGATGAAGACCAGGCGCACGAAATCACATCTCCGAACAAGAAAGGCCCTGCAATGCGTTGCGACTTCCCGCCGCAGCGTTGTAGACGACTTGCGGCCTAACATCCGACGCGCTACGCCGCATCGGCGGAATTTACGAATCTTCGGGGGCGCATCCTGTGACTGACGCTTCGATCGACACGCATGACGGCGAGCCGAGCCGGCGCGACTTCATCCATATCGCGACCGGCGCCTTTGCCGCCGTCGGCGCTGGATTGGTCGCCTGGCCCTTCATCGTTCAGATGAATCCGGCCGCCGATACGCTGGCTCTGGCCTCCACGGAAGTGGATTTGTCGCTTGTCGATGAAGGCTCTGAAATCACCATCATCTGGCGCGGCCGACCTGTGTTCGTGCGCCACCGCACGGGCGAGGAAATCGCCGAAGCCGAAGCGGTCGACATCTCCACGCTGCGCGATCCGCAGACCGATGATGAACGTCTCGTGCCCGGACCTGACGGCGAATATCGCCGGCAATATCTGATCATGCTCGCCACCTGCACCCATCTGGGCTGCGTGCCGCTGGGCGACGGCGCAGGCGATTACGGCGGCTGGTTCTGCCCGTGTCACGGCTCGCACTACGACACGTCCGGCCGCATCAGACGCGGGCCGGCGCCGCTGAACCTGATTGTTCCGGAATACACCTATCTCGACGACAGCCGCGTTCGCATCGGCTGACACTTCTCTCGACTCCGGCGCAGCGACATGATTTGCGCCGGGGCTGCATACATCTAAGGGGCGCGACAAAGCATGAGCGGACCGTCGACCTATGAGCCGAAAACGGGCTTCACCCGCTGGCTCGATCAGCGATTGCCGATCGTTCGGCTGGGATATGACAGCTTTGTCGATTTCCCGACGCCCAAGAACCTGAACTATTGGTGGACGTTTGGCGGCATCTTGATGGTCTGCCTGGTGACGCAGATCGTCACCGGCGTCGTCCTCGCCATGCACTACGTGCCGCATGTCGATTACGCCTTCGCCAGCGTGCAGCGCATCGAGCGCGACGTGCCGTTTGGCTGGCTGGTGCAGAACATCCACTCCAACGGCGCCTCGATGTTCTTCCTGGCCGTCTACATCCACATGTTCCGTGGGCTGTATTACGGTTCCTACAAGCCGCCGCGCGAAGTGCTCTGGATTCTCGGCTGCGTCATCCTGATTCTGATGATGGCCACGGCCTTCCTCGGCTATGTCCTGCCTTGGGGTCAGATGTCGTTCTGGGGCGCGACCGTCATCACCAATCTGTTCGCGGCCTTTGACGGCGGAACGGGCATCATCACGAATTGGCTGTGGGGCGGCTTCTCAGTCGGCAACGCGACCCTGAACCGGTTCTATTCGCTGCATTACCTGCTGCCGTTCATTCTCGCCGGCGTCATCATTCTGCACGTCTGGGCGCTGCACGTGGTCGGCAACAACAACCCGACGGGCGTGAGCGTGAAGTCGCGCGCCGACACCGTGCCGTTCCATCCATATTACACGGTGAAGGATTCCTTCGCGATCGTTCTGTTCTTCATCCTGTTCGCGATCTTCGTCTTCTTCATGCCGAACGCGCTCGGCCACGCGGACAATTTCATTCCCGCCAATCCGTTGTCGACGCCGGCCGAGATCGTGCCCGAATGGTATCTGCTGCCGTTCTACGCAATCCTGCGCGCCATCCCGAACAAGCTGCTCGGCGTCATCGCCATGTTCGGCTCGCTCTTGATCCTGTTCATCCTTCCCTGGCTCGACACGTCGCGCGTGCGCTCGATGCGCTATCGCCCGATCGCGCGCTGGTTCTTCGTGTTCTTCGTGATTTGCTGCCTCCTGCTTGGCTGGTGCGGCGCGCGCAATCCGGATCATCTCGTGTTCCAGACCGGCGTCGATGCGGAAGGCCACGCCACGGGCTTCACCTTCCTGATGCTGGCGCGGATCAACACGGCTTATTATTTCGGATATTTCCTCATCATCCTGCCGCTCCTGGGACTGATAGAAACGCCGAAAGCGCGGCCTGCGTCGATTGACGCCTCCGTGCTTGGCGGACGCAAAGTCTCCTCGTCCGGCGCAGCCGTTCAGCCGGCGGAATGACCATGAAAGTCTGGGGACGCATGATGTCGAAAGCATTCTCGCGCCGCGGGCGCATCGCCGCTCTGGCCGCGACCCTCATCACCGCGACGGCCGGCGTCATGGGGCTGGCGGCCGCACAAGCCGCAGGCGATGCGCGCACGCCCGAGCATCACCACTGGCACTTCGCCGGTCCGTTCGGAACGTTCGACCGCGCCGCTCTGCAGCGCGGCTATCAGATCTATCGCGAGGTCTGCTCAAGCTGCCACGGCATGCAATATCTGCATTTCCGCAATCTCGGCGAGCCGGGCGGCCCCTATTACGACGAAGAGCACCCGAACGCGAACGACAACCCGGTCGTGCGCGCGATCGCAGCGGACACGACGGTTGCAGGCGAGCCGGACGATTTCGGCGACCCGACCACGCGTCCGGCGACGCCGGCCGACGCCTTTCCAAATCCTTTTGCGACTGAAGGCATGGCCCGACTGGCCAATGGCGGCGCGTTGCCGCCGGATCTCTCAGTGATCGTCAGCGCGCGTCATCACGGCGCCGATTATATCCGTTCACTGCTGATCGGTTATGAGGAGCCGCCGGAAGACGTCACGATCCGTCCCGGGCTTTATTACAACCCGTATTTCCCCGGTGGCGCGATCGCCATGGCGCCGCCTCTGCCGGAAGAGCGCGTCACTTACGCCGACGACACCGAGGCGACGACTGAGCAGATGGCCAATGACGTGGTCGAGTTCCTCGTCTGGGCCGCCGACCCGCATCAGGAAGCGCGCAAGCGCATGGGCTTCATGGTGTTGATCTATCTGACGCTGCTCGCGCTCTTGTTCTGGATTTCCTACAAGGTCGTCTGGCGCAACGTCGCGCACTAGCGACACGATTTTCACGCAGCCGGCGACGGAGGCGGGCATGCAGCGACTTGGCGTTATCAGCGCTGCAGCGCTTGCCGCCTTGTCCGTGAGCGCGCCGTCATTCGCTCAGGCGCTGAATGTCGCAGACACGTTGCGCGCGCTGCCGGGGCTGTGGGAACTCGACCCCAGCGAGACGCCGGAGGCGGAGCGCGCCGCGTTTCACTGCGACGCCCAAGCGCTCGAGATACGCGTCACTCAGGCGGCGACAGGCGAGCCGCGCTTTGAATCCCAGCATGTCGGCGTAGAACATGTCGCGCGCGGGCCCATCCTCGCAGTCGCGGCCCGCAGCGGCCGGCCCATGGTGATGGTGCGCGCGGATGCGCCCGAGCCCGGCGGCGTCGCGCAGATCAGCGCTGACGGCGATGCGACGGAGTGGGTGCTCGAAATGCCGGATGCTGACCATTTTTACTGGATCAGGCGCGATGCGCTTTACGCCCATCCCGTCGCGCGCACGCCCCTGCGCAGGCGCTGTCCGGGCGCAACGTCATGAGCGTTTGGCGTCTCGGCGTGCTCGGCGGTTCGGGCCTCTACGACATTGACGGGCTCGAAGAGGTCAGTGCGAAGCATGTCGACACGCCCTGGGGCGCGCCGTCGGACAAGCTCGTCTTTGGACGGTTGAACGGCGTCGAGCTTGTTTTTCTGCCGCGCCACGGCGTCGGTCATCACACGCCGCCCTCGGAAATCAACTACCGCGCCAATATCGATGCGCTCAAGCGCTCAGGCTGCACGGACGTGCTCTCGCTTTCCGCATGCGGCTCGTTCAAGGAAGAGCTGCCGCCAGGCGCGTTCGTGGTCATTGACCAGTTCGTCGACCGCACGCGCCAGCGCCCGCAAAGCTTTTTTTCCAAAGGTCTCGTCGCGCACGTGTCGTTGGCGCATCCCGTGTGTTCGCGCCTGGCCGGACTGGCCGCGGAGGCGGGCCGACGCGCCGGCGCTCCGGTCACGGAAGGCGGGACCTATCTGGCGATGGAAGGTCCGCAATTTTCAACTCAGGCGGAGAGCAATCTCTATCGCGCCTGGGGCATGGACGTCATCGGCATGACCAATATGCCTGAAGCGCGTCTGGCGCGCGAAGCCGAGCTGCCGTTTGCGACTGTCGCCATGGTGACGGATTATGACTGCTGGCATCCCGACCACGATCATGTCGAGGTTTCCACGGTCATCAGACATCTGACCGAAAACGCAGCGACTGCGAAGCGGCTTTTGTCTGAGTTGACCGCGATGCTGGCTCAAACGCCGCGCACGCCGAGCCCGCAAGGCATTGAGACCTGTCTGGATACAGCGCTCATCACTGCGCCGGAGGCGCGCGACCCGGATCTGCTCAAGAAGCTCGACGCCGTCGCCGGCCGCGCGCTTAAGGCGTGATGCTCAGCGACCTGCGCTGAGACGCAGCGCTGCGACATGGGCGAGGAAGCGCGGATTGCCGCTGAGATAGCGCTTGGCCAGACGTTTCGGCTCCAGGCCCAGCCGCCAGGCCCATTCCATGCCGGCGCGACGCACCAGCGCCGGGGCGCGCTGGACGCGGCCCGCCATGAAGTCGACGATCGCGCCGCCATTGATGATCAGGCAGGGATGGTCGAGCGCTGCGCGCAAGGCATAGGCGACGGCTTCCTGCTTGGGCATGCCCATGGCGAGCAGGATGATTTCGGGCTGGGCCGCTTTGGCTGCTTCGACATAGGCGGCTACGTCCTGAAACCCGTCCAGCTTCGCCACAACGTTGCAGCCTTGGCGCGAAATCGCGGCCGCGCCGTCGGCGAGCCAGGGGTCCTTGGTGCCGAACACGGCGACCTTGCGGCCGGCGGCGGCGGCGAGGATCTGCGGAATGAAATCGGTGCCGTTTAGATTGGGGCCGGGAGCGAGGCCGTGCAGGCTCATGCCGATCTTCATGCCGACGCCGTCGCGCAGCAGGTGGTCCGACGAAAGGAGATGGCGGCGAAAGGCGGGATCGGCTGCGGCGAGGTTGAAGCCGTGCGCGTTCACAAAGGAGAGAATTTCGGGCCGCTTGGGCGCGAGATAGCGCGCAATCAGCTCGTCGCGCTCAGCGTCGCCGTCCCAGCGCGCTTTGCTCATCATGGCGCGCAGCTCAAGGGTGGCGAGCGTTGCGGCGCGACCCGACGCCAGCGCGCGCAACTCGTCCACGCGTCCGCCGGTCAAATTGGGGCTTGCTGCGGATTGCGTCGGCTGAAATGTGGTCGCGGCCATTCTGCGCTCTCAAGATTTGGTCAACCCTGACCCTTGGGGAGCAAGTAACGGACCGGTAACGTCTGCTTCGAGGCCTTACGCCTGTTAGGAGAATCCCTGAATGAGCCTTGAACCTGATACGCGAGCTGATTTGCGCGCCGCCATCCGCACGATACCCGATTTTCCTAAGCCAGGCATACAGTTTAGGGACGTGACCACGCTGATGGGGGATGCCCGCGCTTTCGACGCGGCGGTGTCGGAATTGGCTCAACCTTACCGAAATGCTGACATCGCCAAGGTGGCGGGGATCGAGGCGCGGGGTTTCATTTTGGGCGGCGCGGTCGCGCGCGAGCTCGGCGTCGGTTTCACGCCTGTGCGCAAGCGCGGAAAGCTCCCGCACGACACGCTGATTGAGGAATATGAGCTCGAATACGGTTCCGACGCCGTCGAGATCCATGTTGACGCGCTTGAGCGCGGTGAACGGGTTCTCGTCGTCGACGACCTCATCGCCACCGGCGGCACAGCGGAAGCGGCGATAAAGTTAATTCGCAAGGCGGGCGGAGAGATCGCCGGCGCGGCGTTCGTTGTCGACTTGCCGGACCTTGGCGGCGCTGTGCGTATTCGCAATCTGGGCGTGGACGTGCATGCGCTGGTCGCGTTCGAGGGCGAGTAGACCGGAGCGCCGTCTGATCACGTTTACGGCCGCCTAGCGGCGTTGGCGGATGATCCACGCGGGCGCTTTAGCGCTGTCGTCGAACAGCCAGGCCTCAGCGTCGGCGCGCGTCTCGAAATCCGTCGTCCAGACGCCAGACACCTGCAAGGCGAGCACGATCTGGGCGAGCGGCAGCGTCGCCGGGCCGAGCACGAATGCGACTTTGAGCGCGCAGTTCAGGCCGGTGCTGCGCAGCTCTGTGCTGAATTCGACGACATGGTCG
>JAUIEH010000159.1 GCA_030428405.1 Alphaproteobacteria bacterium | reverse complement strand
AGCTTTCCACCAGCGCGAAGGGGGCGTCCCCTTGCTTATCCTGTGGCGTAGCGGCGCGGTTGGCGTTCCGCCGGCTGCGTGCGAGCCGGTCGAGGGGCCAGTTCGGCAGCCACGCGCAGAGCACGCGTTTCATCATCCCACTCCATCAACCAATCTGCGGGCCGCCCGTCCCGACAACGCTCCAGCACCGCACGCCAGCGCGCGCGGCCCGGAGCAAGATCATTAAGCTGAAGATTTCGCCCCTGCGCCTCGATGAGGGGCGCGCTCGGCGCGGCGCTGATGCGCCAGCGCGTGCGCGCCGCGGTCGCGCCATTGCGTCCATGCGGCATCAGCAGAAAAGCGGGCGAGCCCGATTGCTCCGCCGCCAGCGCCAGCCTCCGCGTCGCGGTGAAGTCGGCGTCCTTCAATTGCGCGGCGACGCCCGCAAGAACGCCAGCGCGCGCACAATCCTCCAGCGCGCGCAGCGCATCCTCGTCGCGCCGCGTTTCAATGACGATGAGGTCGGCGGGATCGAGCCCGAAACAGGCAAGGCCCGGCCCGTAGAGCGCGCCGGCGTCGAGCCCGGCGGCGCGATTGGCGATCCAGGCCAAAGGCGCGCCTGCGCGCGGACCGCTCTGGTGGAAGCGGGAAAGGGCGGCGAGCGTGAAGCCGCAGGCGGCCGGCGCGTCGCCGGAGGAGGCCGCAACGATTTCATGCGCGCCGCCGGCTTCCAGACCGCCGGCCGGCAAATGCGCATCCGCTTCATCCGCGCCGAGCGGGCAGCCGAAGACATCAGCGCTTGCATCCTCGACAGCCTGATAAGCGGGACGCTTCTCCACGGCGCGGACAAGAGCGCGCAAATCCGCAAGCGCCTGACTACGCGCTTCTCGGCTGGGACGCGGCGGGAGATGTGTCGAGGGAAGTCCCATCAGAGCACGAGTTGCTTTTTTGTTCCAGACTGGATGTTCTTATAATGTTCCAGTCCTCGCTCGGCAAGAGGCCTCGCACAGCGCAGCGCAATGACGCGAAAAGCATAAAATTGAAACGCTTGGGTCAGCCTCACGGAAACAGGAGCCATGATATGAATGCAACTCTTGCGCGTAGCCGAGCGGAGTCGCGGAATGCTCAATTTCCTGTTCAATCCGAACGGTCGCGTTTCGCGCAGGGAAATCTGGCTGTATTTCCTTTTGCCCTCGCTGATCGCCGGCGCTGCGGCGAACGCGCTCGACGCCAGCCTGCTGATGTCGCAGACCGCGAGCGGAGCGAAGCCCGGCCTGGCCGGCGTCGGCATGTTCTCGCTTCTGGTCTCGTTATTTTTCCTCTGGCCGTCCATCGCCGTGCCGGTGAAGCGCCTGCATGACCGCAATATCAGCGGCTGGTGGCTCCTGTTCATGATGGCGGGCGCCATCGGCCTGTTCCTCGCAGCCGCCTGGCTGTTGATCGGCGATTTTTTCACGCTGATGGCCGGACAGGCCGCCACCGGCTCCGTCAGCGACGCGCAGATGCAGGCGGCGATGATGCGCATCGTCAGCGGTCGCGCGCCGGGCGATGCGATGCTGCTCGCCGCCGCCGGCTTCGGCGTGCTGATCGTGCAATTTGTGTTGCTCTACCTTTTGCCAGGCACGGATGGCGACAATGATTACGGCTGTGACCCGCGTCGCAATGGCGGCGCGCCGCAGCCGACCCTCGACACCGGCCGCCTGGCGAGCAGCGAGCGCTGGGGCGCCGCGGCGGAGCGCATGAATCAGCAGTCCGCGCATTTCGACATATCGGCGCCGGCCGCCAATGAAGAAGAAACGACCGTGATCCGGACGATGCGTCAGCGCGATTTCGCCGGGTTTTACGGGCGCGCGAGCTTCGGTCGCCGCAGCGCCTGAGCCCGGCCAACCGACATCCCCATCGCAAACTTGTTGGCGCCCCTTGCGCTTTGAAGCGCAAGGGAGAGGATATGCGCGAGCTTCGAATCCCCACTCAAGGTCTGCGCCCCTATGCCGATTGAAATCCTGATGCCTGCGCTCTCGCCGACAATGGAGGAGGGCACGCTTGCGAAATGGCTCGTCAAGGAAGGCGACGAGATTTCATCGGGCGACGTCATCGCGGAGATCGAAACCGACAAAGCGACGATGGAAGTCGAGGCGGTCGACGAGGGCGTTGTCGGCAAGATCCTGGTCGCGGCCGGCGCCGAGGGCGTGAAGGTCAATGCGCCGATCGCGCTCTTGCTCGAAGAAGGCGAGGATGAATCCGCGCTCGACGACGCCATGTCGCAGCTCAAATCGAAATCAGGCGCAGCCCCCAAGGAGGCGCCGGAAGCGCCCGCCAATGGCGGCGGCGCCAAGTCCGCGAAGTCCGGCGCTCAGCCCGCAGCTGCGGCTCAGGCGAGCGCGTCTTCTGGCGAACGCCTGCGCGCTTCGCCTCTGGCCAAGCGCATGGCGGCGCAGGAAGGGCTCAATCTGGAAGGGCTGAGCGGTTCAGGCCCGCATGGGCGCATCGTCAAGCGCGACGTAGAGGCGGCGCTCGCCAATGGCGGCGCGCGCGCCAGCGCGTCCGGCGCGCCGTCGCCGGAACAAGGGCTCAGCGTGCCGCCGCCGCAAGCGCCCGCCGTGCGCGACCCGCGCAATATGGGCATCGCCGAGGGCAGCTACGATCTCGTCAAGCTTGACGGCATGCGCAAGACCATCGCCAAGCGGATGACCGAAAGCTTCCGCGACGTGCCGCATTTTCCGCTTACGATCGATGTCGAGCTCGACCAGCTCCTGGCGCTGCGCAAGCGATTGAACGACCGCGCCGCAGATGACGGCGTGAAGGTCTCGGTCAATGACTTCCTGATCCGCGCCTCTGCGCTCGCGCTCAAAAAAGTGCCGGACTCGAACGCAAGTTATTCTCCGGACGGAATAATGATGCACCACCATGCCGACGTCGCCGTGGCCGTGGCGATCGATGGCGGTCTGATCACGCCGATCGTGCGCGAGGCGGAGAACAAGGGCCTCGCCGCGATTTCAGCGGAGATGAAGGATCTGGCCGCGCGCGCGCGCGACCGCAAGCTGATGCCCGAGGAATATGCCGGCGGCTCGTTCTCGCTCTCCAATCTCGGCATGTTCGGCATTAAGAGCTTCGCCTCCATCATCAACGAGCCGCACGGCATGATCATGTCGGCAGGGGCGGGCGAGAGCCGACCGGTGGTCAAGGACGGCGTGCTCGGCGTCGCCACGGTGATGACGGTGACGCTGACCTGCGATCACCGCGTCGTCGACGGCGCCATCGGCGCGCGCTTCCTCGACGCCTTCAAGAGCTATGTCGAAGATCCGGAATTGATGTTGATGTAAGCAAACGCCGGGCGCGGCGAGGGGCCGGCCCGGCGCTTTTTCAGCTCGTCGGACGTTGAGACCTAGAGATCGGTCGGTGCCGCCGCGAGGCGCGTGCGGCGCTCGTCTTCCAGCTCCGTGAACAGATCCACGACTTCGTCCGGCAGCGCGAACTCGTCGCGCAGAATGTCCGGCGAGGTCTGCAGAAGCCGGCGATAACGCGCCACCCGCTCATCAAGCGCGCGGTAGAGCGCGATGCGGTCATCCGCGGTGAACCTGGCGCCGCCGGCGTCGTCTTCCTGGAGCATGATGCGCACGTCTTCGACGACGTCGTCATAGCTCTCGTAATAATCATCCAGCGCTTCTTTCAGCGCATCACGCGCGCGGTGCAGCTGGCGCGTCGCGTCCGACAGGCCCGGGAAGGCGGCGTCGGAACGGCGGCCTTCAAAGGCGGCGATCGCAGCGATCGTCAGCGACAGGATGAACAAGACCAGCGCATCGAGCGAGTGCAGCCCCATCGGACGGCACAGCGCGCTGGTGGCGGCGCCGCCGACCGACTGGCCAAGCTCGCCCGACATCATCGCGCGGCAACTCTCCTGCATGCCCGGAATCAGCGACATGAAGGCGACATCCGTCGGCAGCTCGATGCCCTCCGCGCGCAGGTCGAGAATGTTGCGGAAATGGGCCGCCGACAGCGCAACCGTCAGCACCAGGACGAGACCGACGGCGATCGCGCCCATGCCCATAAGCTTGGTCGGCCAGTGATGGCGCCACGGCACGGTGGCGTGGCGCATGCCCCAAAAGCCGATGATGAAATAGCCGACCGCGACATTGGCCAGCGAAACCGCCATGGCCTGGAACATGCCGCCGACAAGTCCGAGTTCGGATTGTTTTGAGAAGAAGTATGCGTTGGCCGCCGACTCGAACAAGACGAGCAGGGCGACGACGGAGAGAGCAAAGACGCGAACCTGCGGGTGGTCCGATTCATAGTGCACGCCCGAGTAAAGCCGTTGATTGGTCTTGATCGGACGATTGCGCACTTCGCCGCCGCCGCCGAGTCGGCGGAAGCGGTAAAAGCTCATAAAGGCGCGCAGCGCGTAATCCGCGCGCATCACCACATTGTCGAACGCAGGCGAGGGGCGCTGCGCGAAATAAAGCAGGCGGTCATGGATCGAACGCGATTCCGCATGCGCGGTTTCGCGCGCACTCGACCGGCGCGGCGCCTCATAGTCGTCGAAGTCATATTCGTCGTCCTCGACGCTGACCCCGCTCGGTATGCGGTCGAAACCGTTTCGGTGGCCGATCGGCCGAATATTGTCCGTACTGCCAGCCATTGATTGCCCTCTCTGACGCAAACTCCCGCTGACTGCCTTGTGCCCCAGCGCTGCGGCCAGATTGGGATCGAAATGTTCACCAATGGGGAGATTTTGCGGCGCGGCGTCGCATTTCGTCTTGTTTTCGCCGTATTTGACGCCCGGCCCGCGCATGGCGATGCCAGACATGGTTCAGTAATGAAATTAAGGGCGATTATAAAAGTAAGTAATTATTGCGTAGAGAGATAGGATTATGGATTTTGTCCCAATTAAGACGCAATCATTTGATATATAACGTAAAACATAAAACTTTTATCACGTAACGATATAGGGGAGGAATATAATGGCCGCTGCAGTTTTATGGAGATCTCCGCATCAGGGCGCCGGTCTGGGCGCGACAATGCTGCGATTGTCGAGCGCGCTGCCGGTCGCGCTTCTGATCACCGCCGCTCTGTTTTTGGGCATGCGGGCCTTAATCGCGACCAACGATGAAGCGCCCGTCGCCGCAGACGATCCGCCGGTGATCGAGATCGTTCCGACTCTCGTCGACACGGATCCGCGTATCGATCGTACCCGGCCTGTCGCGCCCGACCCCACGGTCACGCCGCCGGCGCCGCCGCGCGTCCCGGTCGATTCGTCCGAAGTTCCCGGTGAGGGACCGGTCGTGCTAACTGGCCAGCTGCCGCGCCCGGACCTGGGTGACGTCACGCCCTACAACGGCCCCATCACCATCCGCGACGGCGACGCCACGCCGATCGTGCGCATGGAGCCGATCTATCCGGTGCGCGCGCGCACGCGCGGCATTGAGGGGACCTGCCTGGCGACCTTCGACGTGCTTGCCTCCGGCACGACCAGCAAAGTGCAGGCGAGCTGCTCGTCCTCGATCTTCGTGTCCGCCGTCATTCGCGCGGTCTCGGATTGGCGCTATTCCGCGCGCATGGAGGAGGGAAACGCCACCGTGCAGCGTGGCCTGACGGAACGTTTCGACTTCACATTGAGGGACTAGCCTCACGACCAAGCCGGCTCGGCGCGCGCGCTTTACGTCCGCGCGCCGAGCTGCGTCGTCTCGACTAAAGCTGCATCGCCTTGCGAACGGCGCTAGCAAGTTCGCCATGATGTTCGCAGACCCATCCGACTTCGCCGTCGAGGCGGAATTCGTCTTCGCGACGCAGACGGGCGCGCCCTTCGGCCATTATCGTTTCCATATCGGCGGCGTCGCGGTCGGCGAATATGGCGTGGCGTGCACGCTGGGCGGGCTTGCGAGCTCATTGCAGGCCTTCCTCCAACGTCCTGCGCCGCTTTGGGAGCCGGCGTTTGAGGGGCTTGACCACGAAGCGATCCATGACGCCGTCTGGGCCGCAAACTACGGCGACTCAGATGCGCCCGGAGCCGCCGATGCGCCCGCGCTTCGCCGTCCCGCGTGCTATGATTTCATGACCAATTGGGGCGTGCCCTTCGACCATTTCGGCGCCGTCATCGTCGAGCCGGAGGCGGGGCGCTTTGAAGTGCTCCACCGGCCTTACGGCGATACCGAACGCTTCGCGCTTTTTTCCGACTTTTCGGTTTTCCGATGCACGCGCCCGGGCGTGACGGCGGCGAGCGCTGCGTTCGCCCAGTGGGTGGGCACGCTGGTCGAAAACTAGGCGCGCTCTCTGCGCTTCCGCGAGGCTTCTTGCGCGCTGACCGCGCCCGTGCAACGAATTGCGCATTCAACTTCTGCGAGCGGCGCGGCGCGTGTCTTTGCGGTTCGAAATCGGCGAGCGGGTGTTCTGCGCCGCGTGTGCGCATTGCCAACACAATGTCGCGCTGTTTCCGGACGCCAGCAACGGGCGCGGCGCTGCGCCTGCACCGCTCACCGGCGCTTTCGCCTTTGAATGTACGCATTGCGGCGGCGCCAATGAATCCGAGGCGCACAGCCTGACCCGCTGCTGCGTGGGCGAGGGCGCAACGGCCGGCGCGCGGATATTCGTCCCTGTGCAGAGCTAGCCAGGCCGCGCGTTTTTTTCGGAAGCTGGCGTAATGAAAAGCCTGT
>JAUIEH010000158.1 GCA_030428405.1 Alphaproteobacteria bacterium | reverse complement strand
ATTATTCCGCCGCCGACATTGACGGCTTGTCATTCGTGGACGGCATGCCGGGCGTTGCGCCTTTTTTGCGCGGTCCCTATCCGACCATGTATCTCGAGCGGCCGTGGACCATTCGTCAGTATGCAGGCTTTTCAACGGCGGAAGAGTCCAACGCGTTTTACCGACGCAATCTGGCGGCCGGCCAGAAAGGCCTCTCGGTCGCCTTCGATCTCGCCACCCATCGCGGCTATGACAGCGACCATCCGCGCGTGACCGGCGATGTCGGCATGGCCGGCGTCGCCATCGACAGCATATACGACATGCGCACGCTGTTTGCGGGCATCCCTCTCGACAAGATGAGCGTGTCGATGACCATGAACGGCGCGGTCCTGCCGATCATGGCGCTCTACATCGTCGCGGCCGAAGAACAAGGCGTCGGGCCGCAAGCGCTTTCAGGAACGATCCAGAACGATATCCTGAAAGAGTTCATGGTACGGAATACCTACATCTATCCGCCCGCAAACTCCATGCGCATCGTGTCGGACATCTTTGCGTATACTGCGCAAAACATGCCGAAATTCAATTCGATATCGATTTCCGGCTACCACATGCAGGAAGCCGGCGCGACGGCGGATCTGGAACTAGCCTACACGCTTGCGGACGGCATTGAATATATCCGAGCCGGACGCGAAGCCGGGCTCGATGTCGACGCCTTCGCCCCGCGCCTGTCGTTCTTTTTCGGCATCGGCATGAATGTCTTCATGGAGATCGCCAAGCTGCGCGCGGCGCGTCTTTTATGGTCGAAACTGGTCCAGGCGGAATTTTCGCCCAAATCCGCGAAATCGCTGATGCTGCGCACGCATTGCCAAACCTCGGGCTGGTCGCTGACCGCGCAGGACGTCTACAACAATGTCGCGCGCACCTGTCTTGAAGCGATCGCGGCCATCGACGGCGGCACGCAGAGCCTGCACACCAACTCGCTTGATGAAGCGCTCGCTCTGCCGTCCGAGTTCGCCGCGCGCATCGCGCGCAACACGCAAATCCTTCAGCAGACTGAAGGTCATCTCTGCGATACGATCGATCCCTGGGGCGGCAGCTTTTATGTCGAGCGCCTCACTCACGACCTCGCCCGGCGCGCGCTTGACCACATCGCGGAGGTCGAAAAGCTCGGCGGCATGGCGCGCGCCATCGACAAGGGCGTGCCCAAGCTGCGCATCGAAGAAGCCGCCGCCAAGACGCAAGCGCGCATCGATGCGGGCGTGCAGACCATTGTCGGGGTCAACAAGTTCCGCTCCGAGGAGCCCGACGACATCCCCGTCCTCAAGGTCGACAACGCCAAGGTCCGGACCGCGCAGATCGACCGCTTGAAGGCGCTGAGAGCCTCGCGCGACCCAGCCGCCGTCGAGAGCGCGCTGACCGCCTTGCGCAATGCAGCCGACGGCGGCGGGCAAAACCTGCTGGACGCCGCCGTAGAAGCTGCGCGCGCGCAAGCGACTGTGGGCGAGATATCCGGCGCGCTTGAAGATGTGTGGGGACGCCATCAAGCTGAGATCAAAGCCGTCACGGGGGTGTTCTTGCGCGAATCAGGCTCCGACGAGACCGTCGCGCGCGCGCGCGCAGCCTCCGACGCCTTTGCCGAGAAGGAAGGCCGCCGGCCGCGGATCCTGATTGCGAAAATGGGCCAGGACGGTCATGACCGCGGTCAGAAAGTCGTCGCCTCCGCCTTCGCCGATCTGGGCTGGGACGTCGATATCGGCCCCTTGTTCCAGACCCCGGAAGAAGCTGCGCGCCAGGCGATCGAGAACGACGTTCATGTCGTCGCGGCATCATCGCTCGCCGCCGGCCATCTCACGCTCGTGCCCGCTTTGAAGGCGGCCTTGTCCGAAGGCGGGCGCGACGACGTCATGATCGTGGTCGGCGGCGTGGTGCCGCCGGACGACGTCGCCACCCTCAAACAAATGGGAGCAGCAGCGGTTTTCCCGCCCGGCACGGTGATCGCGGCGGCCTCAATTGAATTGCTGGAAGCGCTCGGGCCGCGACTCGGTCATAAGGCGGCATGACCGCGAGCCCGTCGACTCAACAAATCTGGGGCTGTCCGCCCCTGACGCTGCCCGGCGAGCATGTCGTATGCGCGCCCGGACGCGGCGACGACATCGACTGGCTGATCGGCGTCATGAAGAACATGTATGTCGACGCCTTCATCAATATCGCACAGTTCCTGGCGCCTTCACGACCCGGCGCAACGACGGTGATCGCGCAGCGCAGGCGCGCCGTAGCCGCGCGCGCGGCGATATTCGCGCTTGCGTCTCTGCGCCGCGCTCTGGTGGCCATGCTCACCTATCCTGAAACGCATGATGCGGCCGAAAGAGCCTGCGACAGATTTCGGCGCGCCTTTCCCAATCTCTTGTCCTTGCGCAACACGATTGCGCGCGAGTTCGAACGCCCGCTCCTGCGCGCCGGCCGCGCCGGCGGCGGCGCCGCCGAACTCGGCGCGCTGCATGACCGCGTGAACGCCAATCAATATGCGACGACGTCCCATGCCGGCAGTGTCGAGGAAATCGAGTTCTCGCCGATGACGATGGAAGCGTTGCAGGACATCCTGCAGACTATGTTCGATCAATTGCGCTGGACGGGGCGGCCGCATCTGCATCCGCATTGATGCTCGTTTTTGTACAGATTAAACAGACTGTGTCAGGAGCACCGACATGATCATCACGACGACCCACTCGGTCGAAGGCCGCTCGATCCGCGAGTATAAGGGCATTGTGGTTGGCGAGGCGATACTCGGCGCTAATCTGTTTCGCGACCTGTTCGCAGGCATTCGCGACGTCGTCGGCGGACGCTCCGGCTCGTATGAGAAATCCTTACGCGAGGCCCGCCAGATCGCGCTCGACGAAATGATGGACGAAGCCCGCAAGCTTGGCGGCGACGCCGTGGTTGGCGTCGATCTCGACTACGAAGTCATTGGCGAGCAAGGCTCGATGATGATGGTGTCGGCGTCCGGCACGGCGGTGGTCCTGGGCTGAGCACGCGCATTGCTCAGCTCTCATGGCGCAGCCGCAGGACGATATCGACACGCTCGCAGAGCGGCTCCTGGCGCAGGACCGCGCAGCGCTGGCGCGGGCGATCACGCTTGTTGAATCAGCGCGTGAGGATCACCGCGCCATCGCGGCGGAGCTGTTAAAGCGCGCCGCCGGACAAGCCGGCGCGGCTCAGCGCATCGGCGTCACAGGTCCGCCCGGCGCCGGCAAATCCACTTTCATCGATGCTTTCGGCTCCATGCTGACGAAAGCCGGCGAGCGCGTCGCCGTGCTCGCCGTCGATCCGTCCTCGCAGCGCACCCATGGCTCCATACTCGGCGACAAAACGCGCATGGCGGCCTTGTCTGCTGATCCGAGCGCGTTCATCCGTCCGAGCCCGTCATCGGGCGCGCTCGGCGGGGCTGGTCGGAAGACGCGGGAAAGCGCGCTTCTGTGTGAGGCCGCCGGCTTCAGCATCGTCATCATAGAGACGGTCGGCGTCGGGCAGTCCGAAACCGTCGTCGCCGACATGGTCGATGTGTTCGTCGCGCTGATGCAGCCGGGCGCGGGCGATGAGCTGCAGGGCATCAAGAAGGGCCTGCTCGAGGTCAGCGACATCATTCTCGTCAACAAGGCGGACGGCGAGCTGGCGCCGGCGGCGGCGCGCGCCGCGCGCGACCTCTCGTCCGCGCTTCGGATCGCTGCGCCAAGCGAAGGCGGCTGGGCGGCCCCGGTCCTCACCGTTTCAGCTCTGGAGGGGCGCGGCCTGGACGAGCTTTGGCGCCAGATCGAAGGGCATCGCGACTGGGGCGAGCGAACCGGCGCGCGCGATGCGCGACGGCGGGCTCAGCGCGTCAGCTGGCTCTGGGCGATGCTGGATGAAGCGCTGTTGCGCAAATTCAAGACATCCGGCGCCGTGCGCGCGCTGATAGGCGAATTGGAAAACCAGGTCGCCTCAGGCGCGCTGCCGGCGAGCCTGGCCGCCGATCAGCTTTTGACCGCATTCCTCGCAGATAACTAGTTCGCGCTCGACTGATCGCTGGCGGGCGGAGCGTCGAATATTGGAGGGCCCTGGCGCATGGCGGCGAGGACGCGCGCTTGCCCACGCCAGTCGTCGCGGTCGATGCGTCCCCGGAAGCGCAATTGTCCGTCCACCTCGCCAACCTGTCGGTCGCTCCAGCGTGCAATCTGCGCGAAGTAGAACACGCCCAGATCGTTGAGCGTCTGAGCCAGCTTCGGGCCGACGCCCTTGATGCGCTGTAAATCGTCCGGGTCGCCATGGACGGGCGCTTCAAGAAATGTCGGCGGCCGCGGCGCACCGTCATCATCGTCGTCCCCGGCGCCTTCGCGCGCGCTGTCTTCTTCATCGTCACCCATCAAATCGATCGGTTCGTGAAGACCATTGGGCGAAGCGACCTCTGCTTCGTCAACAGAGCTTTCCAGAATGCGCGCACGTTTGCGCAACTCGGCGGCATCGTCTTCAGCGGCGTCGAGCGCGGATTCCAACGCGCCGAGCTGCCCGCGCAGGGCCGCGCGATCGTCATCGGCCTCATCGCCGGCGCGTTCAGCCGCCGTCAGAGCCGCGCGCAACGCAGCCGCATCATCTTCCGCGCGATCAAGAGCGGCTTCCAGCTCACGCGCCGACGCGCGCAGGGTCGCGGCGTCTTCCTCAGCGCGTTCATGCGCGGCTTCGCTTTCGCGCGCGCTTGTGCGCAAGGCGTACGCGTCGCTCTCAGAGGCGGCGATGCGCTGTTCGAGCTCTTCGGCCTGTGCGCGCAGCGCCTGTGCGTCGGCTTCAAGTTCTGCGACGCGTCCGGCCTCCGCGGCGAGTTCTTCCAGCTCGGCGATGCGTGCACGCATCGCTTGGACCTCGCCCGCGCGCGCTTCGACCTGTTCGAGGCGGGCGCGCAAATCGCGCGCGACGCTGGTCTCCGAAACAAGCCGGGCGCGCGCTGCGTTCAGTTCCTGTTCGAGTTCCGCCGTGCGTGCGCGCAGCACCGACGCAGGCGCTGCATCTTCCAGCAAGCGTTCGACGCGGTCTTCCAGACCTTTCACGCGATCATTGGCGGCGGCAAGCGCCTGGACCAGCGACTGTGCGCGCGATTCCGCGCGTGAGCGCGCCGCCTCGCAGGCGTGCAGCCGCGTGCGCGCGGCGTCGATCTGGGCTTCAACCTCCTCTGAGATGACGTCCTGGCGGGAGTTCAACACCCACGCCACGATGACGCCGCCGAGCAAGGCTGCAACGGCGAGCAGCGCCCACATTTGTACGATGAGCCAAAACATCCGCCGCCCCTACTGCTCTATCGTGTCGATGGTGAACTCGATGCGCCGATTGACCGCGCGGCCCTCCGGCGTATCATTGTCCGTCAACGGAAATCGTGCGCCCAGGCCGCGCGCCTCGATGCGATCTGAACTGACGCCCTGCACCACGAGATAATTCGCCACTGCCCGGGCGCGCGCTAAAGAAAGCTCTTCATTGCGCTCGGGAAGCCCGCTATTATCCGTGTGCCCCTCGACGATGACGCGAAAGCGCGAACACCGCGCCGCCGTCGACACAAGCCGGTCGAGCACGGAGAGATTGCCTTCCGCGAGTTCGGCGGAATCGGTTTCGAAATTGATCGTGTTCTCGAGCATCAAGAGATCGAAGCGTTCCTGGCACGCCCCGCCTCGATTGATCTCGCCCTCGTCGAAATCGTCGAGATCTTCGTCTTCAAGCACTTCCAGATTGAGCGTGACTTCGAACGGCGCCGGCACGCGTTCGGCTTCCTGGCGCAAGGGTTCGAGAATGCGCTCGGAGCCTGCCGCGCCCGTCAAGGTGAGCGTTTCGCCCTCCAGCGTCAGCTGGCCCTGACGCAGACGCGCAAGCAGCTCCAGCCCTACGCCGGCTGCGTAACCCCAATCCGCGCCTGCAGGCGCGCCGGCCGCAAATGCGACGCCCGCGTCATCGACGCCGCCAGGAAACTCCGCATGCGCAGCAAGCATCAACGCTTCGCGCGCCGCACGATTGGGCACCGAACCTTCGATCAGCACCGGGCCGAAACCCGAGCGCACCGCGGTCAATCTGTAAGGAGAGGCGACCGGCAACAGCTCGACGCGGTCTGAAACGCGCGTCACGCCGCCGATCAAAATGCCGCCTTCCATCGCGGCCCTGCGCGCCACGCCGAGCGCGTCGTCGCGTTCGATAAAGGTGGGAGCGACGCCGGAAATCACGGCGCGTTGGCCCGCCATCGTGACCTCGGCCCATTCATAGCCGCGCTCAGACAAGGCCGCGAGCACCGCCGCCTCCAGGCGATCGCGCGCGCGTTCAGCAAAACCGTCCTGTTCGAGAAACAGGCCGTGAATGCCGAGCGCGCCCAACGCCACGAAGGCGAGGAATCCGACGAATAATTTTGAGCCCGACGACATCTGGGCGCTCGCTCAGCCCTGCCAAAACAATAACTTCCAACCGAATTAGCATCGGAAGGCGGGGCTTGGCATGCAAGTTCCCCGATGAGGCGCAAAAGCGTTTGCGCCGCAACAAGGTTCGGACAACAAGTTTTAGGCCAGTTCGCGCTTTCGCGCCGACGAATTCAGACTGTTTCGCCGGCGCTTTCGCCATCGCTGACAGGGGCGCGGCGTGTTTCCGCGAGGCG
>JAUIEH010000157.1 GCA_030428405.1 Alphaproteobacteria bacterium | reverse complement strand
CGCCTGGCGCGAGATAGACCGTCCCGACACTGAGTGCGGCGCCATCGCTCGCCTCGACGACGCGCGGCGCGCACATCTTGTCGAGCCGGTTTGCGAAGCTGGCCGTGAACGTGGCCGGCATATGCTGTGTAATGACGGTCGGCGGGCAGTTCGCAGGAAAATGCTCGATGATGGATAAAAGCGCCTCAACACCGCCCGTCGATGACCCGATCGCCAGGATCTTGTCGCTCGGTGCATATTCGGCGGGCGCTTTGTTCACGGGCGTGCGCTGGCTCGTCGCGCGCACGCGCGATTGCGCCGCCGTTTTCACGCGCTCCGCGAGGTCGTCAAAGCCCGCATTCATGCCGGCCTGCGTGGGCTTGCCGACACAGTCGATCGCGCCGATTTCCAAAGCGCGCAGCGCCGTTTCCGCGCCGCGATGGGTCAGAGTCGACACCATCACCACCGGCATCGGTCGCAAGCGCATGATCTTCTCGAGGAACTCTATGCCGTCCATGTTCGGCATTTCGACGTCGAGCGTGATGACGTCGGGATTGAGCGATTTGATGGCCTCGCGCGCTTCATACGGATCACACGCCGAGCCCACGACCTCGATTTCGGGGTCGCGCTCCAGGACGGCCTTCAGAAGACCGCGCATGGTCGGGGAATCGTCGACGACGACGACACGCACGCTCATGCGCCCGCCCTCACAACGGTTTTCTGGTAGGTCGTCACGCCGTCGAGCTTGAAGCCGGGCACCGCCACGCGCTCTGAATGGCCGACATAAAGCCGGCCGCCATTGTCGAGCAGCGGATTGAATTTCGACCAGATCTGGTTTTGCGTCTCTTCTTCGAAATAGATCACGACATTGCGGCAGATAATCGCCTGGAACGGTCCGCGCATCGGCCAGTTGTGCAATAGGTTCAACGTCTTGAAAGCGATCAGCGCGCGCGGCGCATCGCCGAGCGAATACTGGCCATCGCTCTGTCGACTGAGATATTTGCGGCGCAAATCGGTCGGAATCGGCTCTACCGCCGTGGCCGGGTAAACGCCCCTGCGCCCTTTCTCAACGACGACCGGATCGATGTCGGTCGCGAGTATTCGTACGTCTAAGGACGGCGCTTCGGGAAGCACCGACAATATCGTCAGCGCCATCGTATAGGGTTCTTCGCCGGACGAGCACGCCGCAGACCAAAGCCTAAGCCTGCCGCCGCGCTTGATATTCTCGGCGATGGGTTCGAGCACATGGGTCTTGAGATGCTCGAAGTGATGCGGCTCGCGATAAAAGCGCGTCACATTGGTGGTCAGCGCCGAGATCATCAGATTGAGCTCGTCGCCGCCTTCCGGGCTCTCGAGCAGCGCGCAATATTGCTTGAAGCTCTTCAGACCAAGCGCGCGCAACCGCTTCGCCAGGCGCGAATAGACCAGCGCCCCCTTCTCGGTGGACAGACTAATGCCCGTCTCACCGCGAAGCAGTTTCGCGATATGCTTGAAGTCGCGATCCGAGAATGCGAACTCGCCAGCGTCTCTCGCAGCCGGCGCGCGCGCACCTCCCGTCGCGGATGCAGGCGGCGTCATGCAGCGGCTTCCTTCGGCTCGGGCAGGATCTCGTCGAGCAGAATCCAGCTGATCATCCGGCCTTCCAGCGTGACGATGCCCTTGACGAAACTATCCACGACATCACAGGCGACTTGCGGCGTAGGCTGAACAGACTCGTCCGTAACCGTCAGAATGTCGGACACGCCATCGACGAGCAGTCCGACAAGCCGCGTTCCGATATTCACGACAATGATGACGTGGCGCGCCTTAGGCTCGGTAGGGCCCAACCCCAAGCGGCGTGACAGGTCGACGACCGGCAGGACCGCGCCGCGCAGATTGATGACGCCCATCACATATTGGGGCGACTGCGGCAAAGGCGTCGTCTGCGTCCAGCCTCGAATCTCGCGCACCGCCATGATGTCGACGCAGAATTCCTGGTCGGACATCCTGAAGGTGATCAATTCGCGGCTTTCGTCCAAGCTCGATGTGGTCGTCTCGTTCATGGTTCAACCCGCTGCCGCAAGAAGTTCTTTGGCCTCCGCCGGCGTCGCGCCGCGAAGATTTGAGCCGATCGTGGATTCGACATCAATGATGAGCGCCACGCGTCCGTCGCCCAGGATCGTCGCAGCCGCAATACAGTCCACGTGCTGATAATTCGCCTCAAGACTCTTAATCACGACCTGACGCTGGCCCTGAATCCCATCGACGAGCAGAGCCGCCTCTCCGTGCACTTCGCTGTCCACGAGGATTGCGACGCCCTCCGTCGCCGGAAGAGGCTCGGTGCGCCAGCCCATCGCCACGCCGACATCGACAAGCGGGACATGCGCGCCGCGTACGGCGAGAACGGTCCGGTTCGGGCCGATCCGACGAACGGCGTCGGCTTTGGGCTGCAGCGTCTCGACGATTGACGTGAGCGGCGCCACTAGCGTTTGCCCGCCGGCCGAAACCACCATGCCGTCGAGCACGGCGAGCGTCAGCGGCAGGCTGAGCGAAAATGTCGTGCCAACGCCCGGCTCGGAGCTGATCGACAGCCGCCCGCCGAGTTCCTGAATCGAGCGCTTGACGACATCCATGCCGACCCCGCGCCCGGAAATGTTGGAGACTTCCTGCGCGGTCGAGAAACCCGGCATCATGATGAGATTGTCGATCTCATCATCAGTCAGCGTCGCATCTGCTGAGACAAGGCCTTTTTCAACGGCCGAATTGAACACGCGCTCGCGATTGATGCCGCCGCCATCATCGGCGACATCAATGACGATGCGGCCAGATTGATGGCGCGCGCTCAAACGCACCACGCCTTCCGCCGGCTTGCCGACTTCAGCGCGTCGCTCTGGCGATTCCAGGCCGTGGTCGACGGCGTTGCGCAGCATGTGCGTTATGGGCTCGGACAAGCGCTCGATGACGGTCTTGTCGACTTCGGTTCCCTCACCTTCCGTGACAAGACGAACCTGCTTGCCGGTGGCCGATGCGCATTCTCGCGCCACCCGCGACATGCGCTGAAAAACGATCCGTACGGGTTGGGCGCGGATGGCCATGACGCTGTCCTGGATCTCGCGCGTGAGCTGCTCGAGTTCGTCCAGCCCCATCGAAACATTGGAGTCGTTGGCGATCACGGTTTCGGAGACGCGCTGGGCCAGCATCGCCTGATTGATGACCAGCTCGCCGACCAGGTCGATCAGCTTATCAACCCGGTCGAGGTCGACGCGAATGGTGGCCGATGCGGCCGGCGATGCAGCCGGCTTGGCTGTTGGCGGGGGCGAAGCGGCTTGAGGCGCCGCCGATGCGGCAGGCTCGGCCGACGCAGGCGTCGCATCGCTTTCCGCAACCGGCGATGTGATGGCGTCATCCTCGCCTATTGCGATCTGGACCGGCCGAAAGCCAAGCTCGTCTGCAGGCGGAAGCTCATCCGCCGCGTCGCCGCTTCCGCCCGCGCCTTGCCCATCGCCTGTCGCGCGTTCGAGCGTCAGCGTGCAGTCGCCATCAACGAAATCGAACACCTCGCGGATATCGTCTTCCGTACACGAAGCCAGCAGACGCACGGTCCAGCTCAGATAGGCTCCTTCCGGATCAATCTCATCGAGACCGGGGAGCGCTGAGGCGTCAAGCGAAACGTCGGACTCGCCAAGCCGCGTCAGCTCGCGCAGCAAAATGAGCGCATCATTTGCGGTCGCATAAAGCCGCGCATGGGGTGCGAAGGTCACGACCCAGTCGGCATCGTCCGCAGCAGGATCGCTCGCGGTGTCGTCGCCGCCAATATCGGCGATGTCCATTTTCAGCGGAACGAAGCCCAACTCGTCCGGCGCAGTCCCGCCGGCATCGAGCGCGTCGTCGCCGCCAGCCTCACCGCCTTCGCCGGGCGAAAGCGCGTTCAGCTCCGCCATCATCGCGGCTGCGGCTGCGGCGTCGGCGTCCGCGCCCGATTTCGCCGCCTCGACATGGTCGGCGAGAATGTCATTGGCGCGCAGCATGATCTGCACCGCCTCATGCGTGACGGCCAGTCGGCCTTCGCGCATATGGTCGAGCGCCGTTTCAAATACGTGTGCGAATGAAACCAGCGCCTCAAGCCCGAACGCCCCGGCGCCGCCTTTGATCGAGTGCACTGCGCGGAAGACAGCGTCGATCGCCTCGCGGTCGCCGGCGCTCTCCTCCATTGCGAGCAGATCGCCTTCCAGCGTCGCCAGGTGCTCGTCGCATTCCTGGAAGAATGTGATTTTAACGGACTCGAGCGGATCCACGATCGCGACCTCTCAAGCTGTCAAGCGCTGACGCGGCGAATGGCGGAAACGAGTTTTTCCGCGTTAAAAGGTTTTACGATCCAACCCGTTGCGCCGGCGGTCTTGGCGCGCGTCTTTTTCTCGACATCGCCTTCCGTCGACAGAACGAGTATCGGCGTGGCGCGATGCTTTTCATCCGCGCGCACGCCCTCGATGAAGCCGAAACCGTCAAGTCGCGGCATGTTGATGTCCGTGATGATGACGTCAAAAGAGGCGCTATTGAGCTTCTCCAGCCCCTCGACGCCATCCTCCGCCTGGGTCACGACAAAGCCCTGCTCGCTCAGAGCCAGGAGCAACATTTCGCGCATCATCCGCGAGTCGTCGACCGTCAAAATTGACAAGCTCATATTTTGCCCCCGCTCGCGCCGGAAGGAACGAGCACATCCGCGCCACACATACGCATCGCCTCACAATACGCGTCCGACGGCTGCATGATTTTCAGCGACTTGCCGTCCGACTCCCACGCCGCCCGAGCGGCGAGCAAAACCTGCACGCACAGGGCGCCGACGCGGCTCACCTGTGATGCGTCCACGCTCAAACCGCGCCCACGACGCTTACGGAACGTTTCCGTAAGAGACGCCGCGGCTGCGATGTCCAGTGATTCAGGAAGCTTCAACGCCGCCATGGTCGACCGCCTCCTAGAACTCTTCCCAATCGTCCTCGGCGAGATTTGATTGCGGCTTCATCGCCGGCGCCGAGCGCGCGCCCGATCCAGCAAGGCTGCGCGATTTTTCGGACGCAAATTTCTCGACGCGGCGTTGCTGCACAGCGACCGGACCGCCGGCGGCGACGCCGCCGCCGTCGCTGATCCGGAATTTCGATACAAGCTCAGTCAACGCCGCAGCTTCGCTCGCGAGCGAATGACTCGCCGCCGTGCTCTCTTCGACCATGGCCGCGTTTTGCTGCGTGACCTGATCCATCTGGTTGACGGCGGTGTTGACCTGGGAAAGCCCCGTCGCCTGCTCTTCCGCTGACGACGCAATTTCGCCGACAAGCGAACTCATGGTCGCGACTTTCTCGACGATTTCCGTCAGCGCTTTGCCCGTGCGCCCGACCAGGTCGACGCCCGAAGCGACATGCTGCGAACTCGCCATGATGAGCGATTTGATTTCCTTGGCGGCGTCCGAAGAACGCTGCGCGAGCGCGCGCACTTCCGAAGCCACGACAGCGAAACCACGACCGGCCTCGCCAGCGCGCGCGGCCTCGACGCCAGCGTTGAGGGCGAGCAGGTTCGTCTGGAACGCAATTTCGTCGATGACGCCGATGATCTGCGAAATCTTTTCGGCCGAGCTTTCAATCTCGCTCATCGCGTCGACGGCTTCGCGCACGACCTCGCCGCCGCTTTCGGCCTCCTCGCGCGTCTGCTTGCCGACGGAGTTCGCCTCGCTGGCGCCCTCAGCCGTCTTGCGGACGGTCGCCGTGATTTCGTCGAGAGCCGCTGCGGTTTGCTCAAGGCTCGCCGCCTGCTGCTCGGTCCGGCGCGACAAGTCATCCGCCGCCTGACTGATTTCGCCCGAGCCAGAATTAATGCCCGCGGCATTCGACAAAATGACCTGCATGGCGCCTTCGAGCTGCGTGATGGCGCCGTTAAAGTCGACACGCAGACGCTCATATTCCTCGGGGAACGCCTGATCGACGCGGAAGGTCAGGTCGCCATCGGACAATTTGCCGAGACCCTCGGCGAGCGTGGAAACCACATCCGCCAGCTCTTGAGAGCGCCGTGCGCTTTCGGCTTCAGCCGCGCGCCGCTCATGCTCTACCGCCGTGACGTCGGAGGCGAATTTTACGACCTTGTACGGATTGCCGTCCAGATCGAGCAGCGGGTTATACGAGGCCTGAATCCAGACCTCCTTGCCGCCCTTGCCGACGCGGCGATATTTGTCCGCCATGAACTCGCCGCGGCGCAAACGCTCCCAGAACATGGCGTAGTCGGGCGAGTTGCGTGTTTCTTCGTCCACGAACATGCTGTGGTGACGCCCGGCGACTTCATCAAGCGTGTAGCCCAGCGTGGCGAGGAAGTTCTCATTCGCCGTGACGATCGTGCCGTCGAGCTCGAATTCGATGACCGCCTGGGAGCGGCTCATGGCGTTAGATTTCGCCACAAGCTCGTTGCGCTCCACCTCGACCTCGGTGATGTCGGAAGCGAATTTGACCACTTTGAACGGTCGGCCCGCCTGGTCGAGGATCGGATTATAGGTCGCGCGGATCCAGACTTCGCGCCCGCCCTTTCCGATGCGCTTGTAAACGCCGGAGTCGAACTCGCCGCGGCCGAGCCGCCGCCAGAATTCTTGATATTCAGCGCCCGAAGTGAATGACGGCTCGCAGAACATCGAGTGGTGCTTGCCGCGAA
>JAUIEH010000156.1 GCA_030428405.1 Alphaproteobacteria bacterium | reverse complement strand
ATGCGCGTGTCAGCAGCCGTGCGCGCGAGCGAATAACCGCCGCCCGGCCCGCGCGCGCTGGTCACCACGCCGGCGCGGCGCAATTGGGAAAAGAGCTGTTCGAGATAAGAATGCGAGATGCTCTGGCGCGCCGCGATTTCGGCGAGACGCACCGGTCCGCCGGCGCCGTGGGCGGCCAGATCGGCCATCGCCATCACCGCATATCGACCTTTCGTTGAAAGCCGCATCGCGTCCCTGCTCCCATTGGCGCGCAAACGTGTGCTACAAACCGCGCCCGAATTGACCCAGACGCGACCGGCGCGCTGCGTCTTCTGACCGAGACTTAGATTACCTGAGTATAGCAATCAAGTATTTCGCCGCCCGAAAAACCCCGCAGTCATTGTGTTTTTTCCGCCCTTCCTCCTAATGGGCGAGCAATGCGCTAAGTCTTTGAAGGCAGGCTGGAGCAAAAGGAGCACCCAATGCCCGACGTGACCGTTGTCGGTCCGGAAGGACGCCTTGAAGGCCGCTATCACCCGTCTGCGGACGGCGCGCCTCTGGCTATCGTCCTGCACTCCCATCCCAAGGGCGGCGGCACGATGAACGATCCCGTGGTGCTGGCGCTGTTCGACATGTTCAAGGAGCGCGACTTCTCGGTCCTGCGCATGAACTTTCGCGGCGTCGGGCGCAGCCAGGGCGTTTATGATCAGGGCATTGGCGAATTGTCGGACGCAGCCTCTGCGCTCGACTGGATGCAGGCCCTGCCGCAAAACGCCAATGCGCCGTTTTGCTGGGTCGCGGGCTTTTCCTTCGGCGCCTGGATCGGCATGCAGCTCTTGATGCGCCGGCCGGAAATCCGCGGCTTCACCTCCGTCTGTCCGCCGATGAACATGTATGATTTCTCGTTCCTGGCGCCGTGTCCGGCCTCAGGCCTTATCGTCAACGGCACCGCCGACCAGGTCGTCCCGCCCGACGAGATCGAACGCGTAGCCAGCAAAATCCGGACACAGAAAGACATCACGATCGAGCATCAGCTGGTCAAAGACGCCAACCATTTCTTCGACGACAAGGTCGAGGAGCTGGCCGGCATTTGCGCAGATCATCTCGACAAGCGCCTGACCGCCATCAGGGCCGCAGAAAACGCCTGATTGCGCAGCTTTCCCCCATGATGCGCGCGCTGCTATGAAAATTGCATGTTGCAGCGCAAAAGCCCGGAGTCTGATCCATGAGCGAACACAGTTCGCAATTCGTACGCACGCTCGTGGAGCGCGGTTACCTTTATCAGGCCACCAATCTCAGCGGTCTGGACGATGCTGCGGCGGGCGATGCGCCGTTGATCGGCTATATCGGTTTCGACTGCACCGCGCCGAGCCTGCACGCAGGCTCCATGGTGCAGATCATGATGCTGCGCCGCCTGCAGCAGGCCGGCGGCAAGCCGATCGTGCTGATCGGCGGCGGCACTACGAAAATCGGCGATCCCTCGGATAAGGACAAGCAGCGCCCGCTGCTCGATCAGGCGGCCATCGACGCCAATAAGGAAGGCATCCGCAAGGTCTTCTCGAAATTCCTGACCTTCGGCGACGGGCCAAGCGATGCGCTGATGGTCGACAACGCCGAATGGCTGGATGCGCTGGAATACATCGATTTCCTGCGCGATTACGGCAAGCACTTCACGATCAACCGGATGATCCAGCTTGAAAGCGTGAAGCGCCGGCTCGACCGCGAGCAGCCGCTGACCTTTCTCGAGTTCAACTACATGCTCTTGCAGGCCTATGACTTCCTGGAGCTGAACCGGCGCTATGGCTGCACCTTGCAGATGGGCGGCTCGGATCAGTGGGGCAACATCGTCAATGGCGCAGACCTGATCCGGCGCGCCGCCGACGTCGAAGCCTTCGGCGTGACGACCCCGCTTCTGGCCACCGCGTCGGGCGCGAAAATGGGCAAGACGGCTGATGGCGCGGTCTGGCTGAGCGCGGACATGCTCGGCGCTTACGAGTTCTGGCAATATTGGCGCAATGCCGAGGACGCCGATGTCGGCCGCTTCCTTCGTCTGTTTACGGACGTCCCGCTGGATGAAATCGCAGAACTTGAGAAGGCCGACGGCGCCGCAATCAACGACGTCAAAGTCCGCCTCGCCAATGAAGTGACGACGCTGGTCCATAACGCCGAAGCCGCGAAAGAAGCCGAAGAGACCGCCAAGCAGGTTTTCTCCGGCGGCGTGTCAGCCGGGCTGCCGACGATCTCGGTTTCGCTGGACGGCTTTGAGCCGGCGAACTCCAACTCGGCATTGTTCGTGGATGCAGGGCTTGTCGCTTCGAAAGGCGAGTTTCGCCGCAAGCTGGCGGAAGGCGCCATCCGGGTCGATGATGTCGTGATCGACGACCTCGAAACGAGCGCGATCAAGGATGCGCTCGCCCAGGCCGGTCAGGCGAAATTGTCCGTAGGCAAAAAGCGTCACGCCCTCGTCAAGACGGCTTAGCGTTCGCCGCCGCCGGCCTCATCCCGGCTGGTCGCTTCCGCAATGGGCGTGCTCTCAAATATCCGGCGCAACAGGCCCGGCGCGAGCGCGGCCAGCGGGTTGACGAATATCGTCGTTTCCTCGAACGGTCCGGAAATCGAATAAGTCAGTGCAATGACGCCCTCGCCGCGGCGCGAGACCAGCCAGTCGCCCAAGAGCGGCACGCCGCCCAAGAGCGAATTGACCGCATAGACCGGCACGATGACGCCATCGATGTCGAGCGCGCGCGCTTCAAAGTCGATGGCGCCGGACGCCGTGACGCCAAGCGCGGAACCGGCCGCGCGCGCCTCGTCGAACTCGAAGCGGCCGCCTTCGACGCGCACCGGCGCAGTCAGGCGCGAAAAGGTCACGCCCTCGCCCGAGAGCGTATCCGCCAGCCCCTGAAACGAACCAAGCGCCAAGAGCTGAGCGAGCGCGGGCGCATCCGACAGGCGGAAATTCTCCATCGTCAAGAGGACATCGCTTGGCGCACCCGGATCAGCGCCGATGGGCGGCAGCGCGCCCTCAATCGTCAAATGCCCGCCCTCAACGCCGTCATAGCCAAGCACGGCGCTGAGCGCGCGCCCGGCGTCGTCGGCTTCTGCGCGCAGGCTTCGCGACCCGCCGGGGCCGGTCGTCACCGCAGCGCTGATGCGACCAGACGATTCCTCGCCTTCAAACGCAAAGCGGCGCAGGCGCGACCCGCTCGTTTCAAATATGAGATCGATATTTTCGAGCACGATTTCGTCAGTGACGAGCGCGCGCGAAATTTCGGCGTTCAATACGATGTCCGACAACGGACTGTCCGCGTCATTGGCGTCTGCGTCTTCACCGCCGCCAGAGCCGCCGCTGCGCGAGCCGGACCGGATGAGCTCGGGCAACACGCCTCTGATGTCGATATAGTCGGCGTTGACGCCCAGCTCGAGACCACGCTCCGTGCGCCGCGCTGTTGCGGTCAAGTCGATCGCGCCGCCGACATCAAGGCGCGCAATGTCGAGGCTTTCGAGCCGCCCGTCCTCGCGCACGGCGACGTCGCCGGCGAAGTCGAAACCGTCCGCATGCGCCTCGGCGTTCTGAATCAGAATGGCGCCGTCATTGCGCCGCGCAATGTCGAATGACGCGGTTGCGGGCTCTCCTTCCGGCTTCACCCAGGTGAGGCCCGGCACGCGCAGCTCGGCGTTTTCGAGATCCGCTTCAACGCGCGCCTGATCGATGTCGAGGCCCGCGCCGACGGTGGAGACGTCGATCTGCGCTGTGCCTGAAAGAATGCTGCGCGCCGTAACGCCGAGCTGATCCAGCGCGGCGGGCTCGACCGAGCCCCTTACGTGAAAGCGCGTTGAGCGCGAGCGGTCTTCGGTGAGGAAATCTTCGCGCCATTCAATATCAGCGTCGAGCGGGCCGAGCGCGCCTTCGCCCCAGGCGCGCAGTCCCGCCTCGGTCGCGCGAATCGCAATGTCGGCGCCGGAGAGCGCAAAACCCTCCACCGCCTCGAGCCCGCCCACGCCGCTATAGCGGCCATTGACCGTAAACATAATGTCTTCGGTCGGAACGGTGGTCCGCATCGGACGGTGAATGATGACTTCGACCTCGCCGGAGCCGTCCAGCGCATTGGGATCGACCCCGTAGCTCGTCGGATATTCCAGAGGCGGCTCATCGATAAAGGCGAGGATCGACCGCGCCGGACCATCGGCGACGGCCGAAAACGTCGCCGTGGCGCCGCGCGGATTGAGACGCGGAATGCGCACGCGCCCCTCGCTGAGATCGAGATCGCGCAAGACGCCCTCATCCATATCGAGCGCGAAGGAGTTTCCATACAAGACGCCGCGGCCGCTGGCGTCCGTGATCGGCGACATCGTCGAGACGATGCGCACATCAGCTTCGCTGAAATCGAAGGCGAGCTGCATGGCGTTGTTCGGCAGCCGGCCCATGACGAAGGCTTCCGCCGGCAGGTTCATTTCAAAACGTGCGTTTGAAAGCTGGCCGGCCGACACCGCCTCCTCGACCCAGACGCGCGCGCCATCGGCGAGGTCGACGGGCCAGAAGTCGAGCACGGTGCGAAAACTCGCCTCGCCCTCGGCGCCGCCCGACAATGAGATGGCGGGCAGCAAACGTCCGTCAACGACGCGTTCAAGCCGAACGCCGCCGGAAACGCGCGCCTGCAATCCGCCGGTATCGAGCTCCACCGCGTCGAGACGCAAAGACTGGTCTTGCGGCGTGATCGCGCCGCTCACAAAGAAGCGGCTCGCGCGCAGGGGGTTCTCGAAAAAGGGCCGCGCATCCACGGCGATCTCGCCGCCCGCGATCTCGAAGGGCGCTTCCTCAATCGGCGCGCCAACAAGAAGGTCGCCCGCACGATCAATCCGGCCACGAATGACGCCGCTGCTTTCGCCGGCGTCAAATTGCAGCTCCTCAATGAGCACGGCTGCGGTTTCAGGTTCATAGCTCAGCCGCAGGCGCGCACCGCGCAACTCGGACTGCATCGCGCCGCGCCTCAGCGTGCCAGCGCCGATCTCCATGGCGAAATCTCCCGCCATGACGCCTTCGTCGCGCCGATAGGAGACCGAGCCCTCAATGGAAATCTCGGCGTCGAGCCCGGACAATGCGCCCAGCGTTCCCTCTTCCGGGAAGAGCGATGACGGTCGCGCGCGGTCTACGGACAATTCGACGAGAACGCCGCTGAGATCAGGTTCGGCGCGCACGCGCATGGTCAATGGCGCCGCCTCGTCACCGGACGACAAGAGCCCGCTCGCGCGCGCATCAAGGAGGCCGTCAATCTCGGCGACGGCGACCTGGGTCGAGGTCGCGCGCCAGTCAATGCCGGTGATTTCGTCGCGGAAGAACAACTCCGCATCCTGAACGCGCAGTTCGACGAGACGTCCTGCCGCATCCGCCATGCGCGCGAAGGCGTCGCGCAACGTATCGCCCTCGCCGGGTGCGAGTTCTTCCTCGCTCGACGCGTTGCTGGGCCCGGCGCGGAGGATGCGCGTAATCGCGCGGTCTGGACGGCCAAGGCCCGCCACGATGGCGCCGTCGGCGCGGCGAATGACGGAAAACGCGCCGCCTTCCGCGACCAGACGCGAAAACTCGACCTCGCCGCGCAGCAGGCCTGACAGGCGCATGCCGGCTTCAAGCCGCGGCGCTTCGGCGACCAGCCGGCCCTCTTCATCGGCGACGGCGACCTCTGTGAGCGCGAGCACGAGCGAGCGATCCTGCGCGACCCACTCGATTTGCGCGCCGCCCAGTGCGACCACGTCGCCATCGAAAGCGCGCGCGAGCGCGGCCTCGAAATCTGCGCGTGCGAAATTGAGCGGAACCGGCCCATGGGCGAGGCGCCAGGCGAGAACCGTCAGGACAACGACGAATATCGCCATCAACAGCGCGACGGCTTCGAGAAAATGGCGAATGAGGAATCGGATCGCGCCGCCTTTGCGCGCCTTGCCCGACCGGGCCTGATCGCTCATGTCTGCGCCTTCGATCGCTGAAGCGAAGGAATGCTGCACATGGCCGAACTGCTCCAGGAAGGCGAGCCCGCGCCGGATTTCGATCTTGCGACCGACGGCGATGGGCGGGTCCGGTTGTCAGACCTCAAGGGCAAACGGGTCGTCCTCTATTTCTATCCCAAAGACAATACGCCCGGATGCACCGTTCAAGCCGTAGACTTCACAGCTATGAAAGCCGCCTTCGAAAAAGCCGGCGCGACCATTATCGGCGTTTCAGCGGACAGCGCGGCTTCGCACGATAAATTTGTCGCCAAGCAGAACCTCAAAATCCGGCTCGCCTCCGATCCCGAGCGCGACGTCATCCAGGCCTATGGCGCTTGGGGCGAAAAAAACATGTACGGCAAAAAGACGATGGGGCTGATCCGCTCGACTTTCCTCATCGATGAAGACGGCGTCGTGCGCCGAATCTGGCGGAATGTTCGCGCCAAAGGCCACGCCGAAAAAGTCCTCGACGCAGTCAAAGAGATGAACGGCTGAGCGCGCGGGCCGTCATGACGGGCCAGAGCGTCGCCGTCGCCGCGCGCACGGTGTTGATGACGCCGGAGCCGCAGGCCAAGGCGGATCAGGCGCGCGCGGTCGCAGCGTTGTGGCGTGCGGGCGCGCTGAGCCCGCCCGACCCGGCCAATGACGCGCCCGCGCCCGATCGACCCGCCCGGCCTGATAAGCCGACGCTCGTGCCCCCCGGACA
>JAUIEH010000155.1 GCA_030428405.1 Alphaproteobacteria bacterium | reverse complement strand
GGTCGACGACTATCACGGCGTTGAAGTCGCGGACCCGTTTCGCTGGCTTGAAGATGATGTGCGCGAGTCCGAAGACGTCGCCGCATGGGTGGAAGCGCAAAACGCGGTCACCAACGCTTATCTCGAAGCCCTGCCGGATCGCGAGCGCATTCGCGGCCGGTTGGCTGAGCTCTGGAATTATGAGCGCTTCTCTCTGCCGGTGCGCGAGGGCGGGCGCTATTTCTTCCGCCGCAATGACGGTCTGCAGAACCAGGACGTGCTACACGTTCAGGACACGCTCGCCGCCGAGCCCGAAGTGCTGATCGACCCCAATGAGTGGTCAGAGGACGGCGCAACCGCCCTTTCGGCATATTATCCGAGCCCGGACGGGCGCTATCTGGCCGTTTCCGTACAGGATGGCGGCACGGACTGGCGCATCATCCGCGTCATGGATTTGGAAACCCGCGAATATCTTCCGAATGAAGTCCGTTGGGTGAAATTTTCCAACATCTCATGGGCCGCCGACGGATCGGGCTTTTATTATTCGCGCTACCCGGAGCCTGAAGAAGGCGCGGAGTTTCAGAATCTCAACTTCAACCACACGGTCTATCTGCACACGATCGGCGAAGAACAATCCGCCGACCAACAAATTTATTCCCGGCCCGATTCGCCCGAACACGGCTTCAACGCCTATGCGACGCCCGACGGCGAATATGTGCTCATCACCGTCTGGCACGGCACCGATGAACGCTACGAATTATTGCTTTTGCGCGCCGGCGAAACCGAACCAGTTGAACTCGTCACCGGCTTTGAAAACGACTACGCGCTGGCCGGAAACGAGGGTTCGACCTTCTATTTCCGCACCAATCGCGGCGCCGCGCGCAGCCGCGTCATCGCCATGAATGTCGATCAGCCGGGCGAAGAAAACTGGGACGAACTCATTCCGGAATCTGATGACACGATGGTCGACGTTTCACTCGTCGGCGGCCGTCTGATTGCGGAATATCTCAGCGATGCCCGCTCGCTCGTGCGCGTGTTTGAAACCGACGGGACCGAAGTCGGCGAAGTTGATCTCCCCGGACTGGGGAGCGCTGGCGGATTTGAGGGCGACGCCGACGATCCCGAGACATTTTACGCTTTCTCCAGCCTTGCGCGTCCGAGCACGATTTATCGCTATGACGTCGAAACCGGCGAAAGCGAAATCTTCCGTGAGCCGGAACTCGCCTATGACCCGGACGACTATGAAGTCAGCCAGGTCTTTTACGACTCCGCCGACGGCACGCAGATCCCGATGTTCATCGCGCATCGCCGCGGCGTGCAGTTCGACGGCACGACCCCGACGCTGCTTTACGGCTATGGCGGTTTCAATATTTCGATCCGTCCGTCTTTCCGCATGCAGTGGCTCGCCTGGATGGATATGGGCGGCGTCTTCGCCAGCGCCAATCTGCGCGGCGGCGGCGAATATGGCGCGGAATGGCACGACGCCGGACGGCTCCTGAACAAGCAGAACGTGTTCGACGATTTCATCGGCGCTGCTGAATATCTGATTGAGGAGCAATGGACGTCTTCGGATAATCTCGCAATCTATGGCCGCTCAAATGGCGGGCTTTTGATCGGCGCCGTAGTCAATCAGCGTCCAGACCTCTTCGCCGCCGCCCTTCCCGCCGTCGGCGTGATGGACATGCTTCGTTATACGCAGTTCACCGCAGGCCGGTTCTGGACGGATGATTACGGCGATCCGGAGGATCCGGAGCATTTCGCCAATCTTTATACGTATTCGCCTTATCACAATATCGCGGACGGGACCGAGTATCCGCCCACACTGGTGACGACGGCGGATACGGATGACCGCGTCGTGCCGGGTCACAGTTTCAAATATATCGCCCGGCTGCAGGAAGCTCAGGCCGGCGATGACCCGGTGCTCATCCGCATCGAGACGCGCGCCGGTCACGGCTCGGGCACGCCGACCGATAAGGAGATCGCGCTTTACACCGACCAGTGGTCCTTCATCGCCGCCCATACCGGCCTCGTTCTCGAGGACGATTATGGCGCTGAGTCCGTAGAGACCGCCGAAGAGACTGAATAAAACCGCGAAAACGGGCCGAAAGCGCTGACATGGCGCTTTCGCGCCCGGTCGCGGGCGCATTTACGTCCAATTTCATGGCATGATCGCTCGCAACTGGATTCGAGCGGGAACTGAGTTGATGCTTCGATTGTCTGCGGCCTTGGCCGTTTCCTCCGCGCTGGCGCTTGTTCCGGCTGGCGCAGCGCTGGCTCAGAAAGGACCGGGCCCCGCCGCAGCGCCTGCGCCCGCCCCGACGGCGGGCGATGCGAGCGGCAAGCCAGGCGTCGGCGTAACGCCCGGCGCCTCCTCAAGCACGAGCGCGGGCGAGCTAGACGCGCACACCGTCGTTACCGCCATCGTCCAGGGCCTGCAGGAAATCCATGCCGGCCAGAACGTGCCCACCATCATCTGGCCGACCAATTACGGCGCGATGTCCGGCTGCGGGCCGTTGCCGTCGAGCGCTTATTGTCCGAGCAATCACACCGTCTACATCGCGCAGGAAGACGCCCAGCATTCCTACCGTTTCGGAGACGCGGCGCTCGCTTATGTCGTCGCCCATGAATACGCCCACGCCATGCAGACCGCGTTCGGCGTCTATAACGCGGATGTCCGCTCCACCGAGCTGGAGGCGGACTGTTTGGCCGGCTTCTATCTCGCGTCGATCCCGAACGTGACGTTCGATGATTCCGACATTTACGAGATCCGCGACATGGCGCTGTCGATCGGGGACTACGACTTCATGCACCCCAACCATCACGGCACGCCCGATCAGCGCGTGAACGCCGTTTTGGACGGCATGCGCAATCAGATCGGCGGCGCGGACTGGCAATCCTGCACCGCGAATTACTGAGCCGGCCCGAGTGATGTCGTGCGCCCGCCATTGTCCGGGCGCCGGCAAGGCTTCGTTAACCGAAACAGCGCGTTCTTTCGCCCCAAATGCGGAGGCAGGCTGAGACTGCGCCTCCTGTCTGTCTGGGAGGAGCACGCATGCGTGTCGCCGTCATTGCCATCGCCGCCTTAACACTCACCGGCTGCGCCCGGATCAGCTCACTCAATCCCTGGGGCGGCGGCGAGCACGGCGGCGCGGGCGCGCCGCATGGCTGGAGCTATGAAGGCGCGACCGGCCCGGCGCATTGGGGCGAGCTTTCCTCAGCCTGCGCAGCGGGACGCGAGCAAAGCCCCGTGGATCTCGCCAGTTCGGTCGCAGCAGCGGCGCGCGCGCCCGATATTCGCTGGCAGGCCGCGCATTCAGCCGAAGTGCTCAATAACGGTCACACAATCCAGGTCTCGCTCGAGCGCGCCGGCGGCGTCGTCATCGAGGGCGAAACCTATGAACTCGCTCAGGTCCATTTCCACCATTTGTCCGAACACACCGTCGACGGCCGCGCCTTCCCGATGGAGGCTCATTTCGTCCACGAAGGACCCGACGGTCGCCTCGCCGTGATCGGCGTGTTCATTGAGGACGGCGAACGCCATGCCGCCCTGGACGCCATCTGGGAGGCGGCGCCCAGCACATTTGGCGAAGCGGCGCTTGAGGAGCGCTTTGATCCGCGCGCCTTCCTGCCCGAGCGCACCGCATCCTATCGTTATCGCGGCTCGCTCACGACGCCGCCATGTTCGGAAGTCGTCGACTGGACCGTGATGGCGACGCCAATCCAGGCGAGCGCGCAGCAGATCGCCATTTTCGCGCACGCCTTTCCCGGCAATGCCCGACCGGTTCAACCCATCGGCCGGCGCTTTGTTCTGCGTACGCCCTAAAACGACCTATTCCGGCAATACCGCAAGAATGTCGCGTACGAATTGCGCGACGGCGAAGCGCTGCCCGCCGGATTCGTCAAAACCGCGCCGCACAACGACGACATTGCGCGACGGTACGATGAACACGTACTGACCGCGATGACCTTGCGCTGCATATGTGCCTTCAGGCAGTCCGTGCGCCGGACCAAATAGCCAGAACTGCGCGCCATAGCCGGGATAGCCCTCAGGCGGCTGACTCGGCGCCGGCGTCGCCACCGTGTTCGCCCAGCCCTCCGGTAAGACGCGCTGGCCGTTCCATTCTCCGTCATTGAGATAAAGCAGGCCCAGCCGCGCAAGATCGCGCGCCGTCGTCCAGACCTGGCTCGACATCACAAAATCGCCGCCCCAATCCGTCTCGAGCGTCGTATGGGCCATGCCGATGCGGTCGAGCACGCGCTCGAACGGAAAGGCGTGATAGGCCGCATCGCTTTCAAATTGCTGGCGCAAGGCGCGCATGGCGATGAGCGTGTCGTTATTGGCGTAACGCCAGCGCGCGCCCGGCGGCGCTTCAAGCTCAGCGCGCACGGCGTGATCGGCCACCAGCCCGCCGCCGAAATAAATCTCGTCCGTGCGGCTGCCGGTCGGCCCGGAATTCAGCCCAGACGACATGTTCAACACATTGCGCAGCGTTATCCTCGCGCGCGGATCGCCGGGCTGGCTCCAATCGTCCAGCGGCAATGGCGCGTCGAGGAATAACATGCCCTCATAGACCGCTGCGCCGATAACCGTGGCGGCGATTGATTTGGCTACGGACCACGTCCTCTGCGGCGTGTGCATGTCGAAATCGTCGGCATAACGCTCAGAGACGATATTGCCGCCGTGCACGACGACGACGCCCGTGGTGCGCGTCCCCTCGCCATAGGTCTGTTCGTCAAAGGACGCTTCTACTATATCGGCCAGCGCGGAAACGACCGCATTCGCCAGCGCCGGCCGCTCTGCCGTCAGGTCGCCGTCAGGCCACGGAATTTGCGAAGCGTCAAAGTTCGGACGATCAAACTGAGCGTGCGGGATGCGGTCAGCCATGTGCTCGGGCGCAGAGCCGGGCGGAAGCTGCACGCAGCCCAGATAAGCGTGCCACATCGCAGTGCGCGGCGCCATATCGTCTGCAAAGACGACCGAGACCGTGCGCGCGTGTTCGTCGATCACAGGTTCGGGCAGCGTTTCCAGCGCGCCGCGGTAGTCGGGATAGATGCGCGCAAGTTCGCCGGCGCGAATGTCATCGACGCTGCGGCCGGCGTTGAAATGCGCCGAGCACGTAAATGCAGCGACATAGCCGGCCGCCAACGAAAGATCGCGCCGGGAAAGTTCGGGCTCTTGTCCGAGGACCGGCGCTGCGATCGCTGCAGCGACAAGGCCGGCGGCGGCACACTGAACCATCCGTCGCATCGCTTTCTCCCCGCGCAAGTTTGCGCCCGCGCTTGATTGCGCGGGCCTGGCCGCCGAGTTTAACCGCCAATGATCGCGCCAGACCAACTATTGCGGCCGACGCCGGCGGGACTCTATTGCCCGCCGGGTGATTTCTATATCGACCCGATGCGCAAAAGCGCGCGCGCCGTCATCACGCACGGCCACGCCGATCACGCGCGCGCGGGCCATGAGCGCGCGCTGGCGACGCCGGAAACGCTCGCCGTGATGGAAGCGCGCTACGGCAAGAGCTTTTGCGGCCAACGACAGCCTTTGGCCTATGGCGACGAGGTGGACATCAACGGCGTGCGGGTGAGCTTTCTGCCTGCGGGCCATGTCTTCGGCTCAGCCCAAGCGGTGCTCGAATGGAAAGGCCTGCGCATCGCGGTCTCTGGCGATTACAAACGCCGGCGCGATCCCACATGCGCCGCGTTCGAGCCGCCGCGCGCGCATGTCTATGTCACCGAAGCGACATTCGGCCTGCCCGTCTTTCGCCATCCCGACGATGCGGGCGAAGTCGCGAAATTGCTGGAGAGCCGGGAGGCGTTTCCCGAGCGCGCGCATTTTCTCGGCGCGTATTCGCTCGGCAAAGGCCAGCGCATGATCAAGCTTCTGCGCGAGGCTGGCTACGACCGTACGATCTACATCCATGACAGCCTCGAAAAGATTTGCGCGCTCTATGACACAGGCGGCGTCGATCTCGGATCGCTCGCACCGTTCACCGGCGCAAAGGCGCCTCGGCGCGGCTTCGCCGGAGACATCGTCGTCGCCCCGCCTCAGACCTTGCGAAGCGATGCCGCGCGCAAGCTGGCCGCGCCGGTTGCGTGTTTCGCCTCGGGCTGGATGCGGGTGCGCGGGCGTGCGCGCGGGCGCGGCGTCGAGCTGCCGCTGATCATCTCAGATCACGCCGACTGGGATGAGCTGACCCAGACGCTCAGCGACATTTCGCCCGAAGAAGTCTGGATCACGCATGGCGCGGAGGACGCGCTGATGCGCTGGTGCGCGCTCAACGGCCTCGCCGCCAGACCGCTCGCGCTCGTCGGCTATGGCGAGGATGAGACAGGCGATGAGGCTAAAGTCGACGTCGCGGACAATGCGCGCTCCGTATAACGCCTGACTAGTCAGACAGATACGCCTCACACGACGCATCGAGCCCCATGCGCGCGGTGTGAGATTCCCACTCCGCGATATTGGCGACGGCCTCATCCACCGTGGCCGGATTGAAATTTGAGCCGAGTGTCTGCTCAGCCAGGAACCGTTCCCAGGCCGCCTCATCCGCCATGAAAGCAGGCCGCGCACTCGGCCCGTAAGCGCAATCAGCGATCGAACTCGGCAGCACGATGGCGGCGGGAACGGAGCGCATGCCCGCCTCAGTAAAGCGATCGCGGCGCGCCTGAACCATCGTCAGCATGGCGGGATCGTTGAGACAGGCGTCGAATG
>JAUIEH010000154.1 GCA_030428405.1 Alphaproteobacteria bacterium | reverse complement strand
CCGGGCGCGATGTCTGAGACCGGCTTGCCCGCGCTTGCGCCTGAGGCGACATAAGCGAGGTCAATTTGGGGATGGGCGTCAATCAGCCTGGCGAGCTCTGCGCCGACATAGCCGCGCGCGCCCACGACGCCTGCGCGAAAACTCATGTCGCCGCCTCTTCCATGGTCGCCGGCTTGCTTGAGGCGGCTTCAACGAGTGACATGATTTCGGTCAGGTCATCGACCCCGCGCCAGTAAATCACCCAGTCACGACGCAAAATCGAGCCGTCGCTGTTGCGGTTGTAAAAATCCGTTATCGGATTGTCGGGCCGCGAGCGCCATACGATTTTCGGCCAGTCTTCGACCATGCGCCGCCAGACGGCCTGTCCCAGCCCCTCGCCGCGCGCTTCTTCGAGCACGGCGAATTTGTCGAGATAACCGGCGTCGCCCAGCCGCGAGACAAAGGCGCCCGCGCGGTAGCGCTCGGTGACATAGGCATTGGCGAGCTCGAATTTCTCCCACCAATCGGGCGCAGCCGGCCGGCCGAAGGCGTCTTCGATCAAAGCAAGCACGCGCGCGCGGTCGAGCGTCGACTTGTCCGCCGTGACAAGCAATTTTTCGCCGAGCCGAACGAGCGTGCCCGAACCGCCATGGGTGAACAATTCGCGCGCCAATTCGCCGGGTTCGGTGATCGACACCGAAGCGGTCAGCGGCAGGTCGTCCAGCAAGCGTTTGATCTCGGCGACCTTGAGCCGCATGCCGCCGCTCAGCCAGTCCGAGTTGATCATCTCGTCAAAGTCAGTCGCCAGATTGATTGACGACAAGCGATTGCCGTCAGCGTCCAGCACGCCGCCCGCCCCGGTGAGGAATACGATCTTGTCCGGTTTAAGCGCATGCACAAGCGAGCGGACAGCCGCGTCCGCATTCACGTTCAGCACGCGACCCTGCGCGTCTGCGCCGAGCGAAGCCAGCACAGGAATGGCGCCGGCGCGCACTGCGGAATTGATGCGGTCCATGCGCACGCCGCAGGCTTCCCCGACCATGCCCAGGCGCTCTTCATCGACGAGTTCAGCGTCGATCACGCCGAACGGCGCAGGCTCGACGGTCGCGCCAGCCTCACGCAGGGCTTCCACGATCTCGAGATTGGTCGCCATCATCACGTCGCGCACGACCGCGAGCGCTTCGGGCGGCGTGATGCGCAGACCGTCCTCGTTGCGCTCGACGGGAATGCCGCGCGCGGACATTTCCGCATCAAGCTGCGGACCAGCGCCGTGCACAACGACGGGCGAGAGTCCGACGCTCTGCAGGAACGCCAGCGCATCGGCGAGCGCGGCTTTGTCGTCGCGCAGAACGGCGCCGCCGACCTTCACGACCGTGAGCGACCGCTCGCCCGGCGTGGCGTAGCGCTGCAGATATTGACGGATTTCGCGACCGCCGCGCATCAGGCTCAACAAGCGCACGATCGGCTCACGCGCTTCGGATTTCGAAGTCACGAGCGCGCCTCCACGGCCAGCCGCGCCATGACGGCCTTTTGCACATGCAGCCGGTTTTCAGCTTCGGCAACGCCAAGGAAGCGGTCACTGTCGGCGACGGCGTCGGCGATTTTCACATTGCGCCGCATCGGCAGGCAGTGACTGACAACGCCGTTATCCGTACGCGCCATTTTTTCTTCATCGATCATGAAGCGCGCAGCACCGGCCTTTTCGCGCAGCGCGGCCTCTTCATCCCAGCGGCCAAAATAGGGAATGGCGCCCCAGCTCTTAGCGTAGACGACATTCGCCCCGTCATAAGCCGCATCAAGATCGGTCGTCATGGTGATGCTGCGCCCGTTGGCGGCGGCGCTTTCCTGCGCCGCGCTCATGAAGCGCTCATCCAGCCGATAAGCTTCATCAGGAACCGCAATCGTGACGTCGAAGCCGAATTTCGCCGCCATCAGAAGCGCTGAATTGGCGACGGCGGTGTTGAGCGGGCGCGGATGAGGAACCCAGCTGAGTGTGAATTTGCGCCCGTCGGTTTCGCCAATCCGGTCCTGCAGTGCCATCATCATGGCGAGTTCCTGACACGGATGAACGATGGTCTCCATGTTGATTACGGGCACGCTGGCATATTTCGCAAATGCGCTGAGCACGGGGTCGGTCAGATCGTCCGACCAGATCTTGAACTTGGGAAACGAACGCACGCCAATCATATCGAAATAGCGCGACAGGATCGGCACGACCTCGCGCGCGTGCTCTTCAGCGTCGCCGTCCATGACGACGCCGTCGCGCGCTTCGATCGGCCAGGACGAACCGCCCGGCTCCAGCACGACGCTGTGACCGCCCAGCTGATGAGCGCCGACCTGAAACGAGGAGCGCGTACGCATGCTCGGATTGAAGAACACGAAAGCAAGCGAACGCCGCGCCAACGCGTCGCTGAAGGGATCGGCGCGAAAGACGCGTGCGGCGTCTAGCAGAGCCTGCAGCTCCTCGCGCGTCCAATCTTCAGTCGTCAAAAAATGTCTCATGCGAGGCGGGTTAGCAGACCCGCGCCCGCTTGTTGAGAGGGCTCGCCTATTCCTCGTCCTCGCCGCGCAATGTCTCGCGTAATCGCTCAAGGAAGGCCATGGCTGTGATCGGCTTCTCGATGCAGCCGACAGCGCCCGCCGCGATCCATTCTTCGCGCGGATATCCGCGCATGGAGGTCGTCAGCACGAAGACCGGCGCGGCCGCATCGACCGCACGCACGGCGGCGAGCATTTCGTAACAATCGCCGTCCGGCAGCTTGGAGTTCACGAGAATGAGGTCAAAGGCCTGATCCGCCAGCGCCGCCAGCGCCGGCTTCACCTCGCCGAAACAGGCGGGCTGTGCGCCCTGCGCCTCGAGCAAATCGTTGAAGAGCTTTCGATTGAGCGCGTTGTCCTCGACTACGAGCACACGCGCCCCCTGTAATGGGTCGTCGGTCATTTCCCCCACCGTCATCGCCCAATCTCGCCGCGTCTTTTGCACGGCGTAGAGCGGTAAGATGTACCTCTGCCGCGCTCAGCGCGAGCGTTCTGTCCCGCTTAGGCGTTCAAATCTGAGGATTTTCTGTGAGCGACCAGCGGGATGCGCGACGGCGCAAGGGCTTTGCGGAGGGGGCGTTTCGGGCTCAGTTCGCGGCGTAGGGGCGCACGGTCTGGGCGATGCGCCCAAAAATCGAACGCCCCTGCGCATCGAGCATTTCAATTTCGACGCGGTCGCCAAAGCTCAAAAACGGGGTGGTCGGCTTGCCGTCGCGAATGGTCTCGACCGTGCGCAGCTCAGCCACGCAGGAATAGCCCAGACCGCCTTCCGCCACCGGTCGGCCCGGACCGCCGTCAGCGTCGCGATTGGAGACCGTGCCCGAACCGATAATGGCGCCGGGACCGAGATGGCGCGTTTTAGCGGCGTGCGAAATCAGATCCGCGAAGTCGAACGTCATGTCGACGCCCGCGTTCGGCTTGCCGAACGGCAGATCATTCACCCGGCTCAGAAGCGGCAGATGAATCTTGCCGCCGTCCCAGGCGATGCCGAGTTCGTCCGGCGTCACGGCGCAAGGCGCAAAGGCCGAGGACGGCTTGGACTGGAAAAAGCCGAAACCCTTGGCGAGTTCTCCGGGGATCAGCCCGCGCAGGCTGACATCATTGCAGATCGTCACAAGCTTGATGTGCGAGCGCGCAGCCTCCGGCCCGACAGCCATCGGCGTGTCGTCGACAATCACGGCGACCTCGGCTTCAAAGTCGATGCCCCAGCCGTCGGCCTGCGGCATCTCGATGTCGTCATAGGGGCCGAGAAAGGCGTCGGAGCCGCCCTGATACATCAGCGGGTCAGTCCAGAAGCTTTCCGGCATCTCCGCGCCGCGCGCGCGGCGCACGAGCTCGACGTGATTCACATAGGCCGAACCGTCCGCCCACTGATAGGCACGCGGAAGCGGTGACGCGCACATGCGTGGATCAAAGGGCTGCGAGGAGACGGAGCCCTGCTCCAGGCGTTCGTAAAGCTCGTGCAGCTGATCGGCGAGCATGTCCCACTCGTCCAGCGCCATCTGCATGGTCGGCGCAATCTCGCTGGCGTCGGCGGCCCGGCTCAGATCCTTTGACACGACGACCAGACGGCCGTCGCGGCCAGACTTCAGCGATGCGAGCTTCATAAACTCTCTTTCCTAGATGAATGCGGTTTCAGCGGCGATGCACGTGATGCGGCGCGCTAGCGGCGGCGCAACGCGCGATCTTCGATCGGCGCACAAACCACCGCCGCCGGATCGAGCGTCGCAGCGTTCGCCGGCGGACGCACAGGCGCGGATGTCGGAGCCGGACGCGTGTTCGCGGTATTTTCCGGGCTCGGATCGCCCGCATTCTCCGGGCTCGCCTGTTCCTCATCGTCATCGCCGCCGAACGGCAGCGGGAATGGGAAGGTCCGGCGCTCATTGCCCGACGAGCCCGACGAATTCGCGGTCAGCCCCATCGGCGAATAGCCCGCCACGCAGCGCACCATCTGGCCCGTGCGCGTATCAAGCCGCCACACCGCGCGGCCATCGCCCGCAATCTCGTAGCGGTCGCTCGCTGCGTGGCGAGAGGCCAGATCAATCGCCGCCGCGATCAGCAGGCCCGCGAGCAAAATCGCCGACGGCCCCGCCCAGCGGATGATGCGCTGGCGCAGAGCCGGCGCATCGGTCGTGCGGTGATCGGTCATGAAACGCTCCTATGCGGCGTCAGCCCAAACAGAAAACGGATCTACGAAATCATAGCCCAAAGCCGTCGCCACCGCGGGATGGGTCACTGCGCCGGCATGCACGTTGAGGCCATGGGCGAGATGTTTGTCGCGCTTCAAGGCGTCGAGACCTTGCGTGGCCAGCGCAATGCCCTGGCGCAAAGTGGCGTTGTTGAGCGCCTCAGAAGAGGTGCGCGGCGCAGCGCCGGGCATGTTGGCGACGCAGTAATGCACGACCCCGTCAATCGTGTAGGTCGGATCAGCGTGCGTGGTCGGTTTGGATGTCTCGAAACAACCGCCCTGGTCGATCGAGACATCGACCAGCACCGAACCGTTCCGCATACGTGACAGGTGCTCGCGACGCACGAGTTTCGGAGCGGCCGCGCCTGCGACCAGCACGGCGCCGATGACGACATCGGCCTGCATGATCTCTTCCTCAAGCGCATCAATTGTCGAATAGCGCGTGCCGACTTGGCCGAGGAAGATGTTGTCCAACTCCCGCATGCGCGGGATCGAGCGCTCCAGCACGACGACATTGGCGTTGAGACCAAGCGCCATGCGCGCGGCGTTCAGCCCGACCACGCCGCCGCCAAGCACGACCACGCGCGCCGGCGCGACGCCCGGCACGCCGGACAGAAGCAGACCCATGCCGCCATTATGTTTCAGCAGCGTCTCGCCCGCCGCGAAAATGGCGATGCGGCCCGCGACCTCGCTCATCGGCGCCAGCAAAGGCAGGCCGCCGGTGTTGTCGGTCACGGTTTCATAGGCGATGGCCGCACAGCCGGACTCGACGAGCCCCTTGGTCTGCGCAGGATCGGGCGCGAGGTGAAGGTAAGTGTAAAGAATATGATCCTTGGTCAGCCGCGCCCATTCGCTTGGCTGGGGCTCTTTCACCTTCACGATCATGCCAGCTTCGCCAAATACGGCGTCTGCATCAGGAAGTATCTTCGCACCGATGCGTTCATAGTCGGCGTCCTCGAAGCCCGCGCCGAGACCGGCGCCGGCCTGCACGAGCACTTCATGGCCATGCGCGACATATTCGCGGGCCGCCGTCGGCGTCACGCCGACACGGTGTTCATTGGCTTTTATTTCCGTCGGCACGCCGATCCGCATGGCTGAGTCCCTTCTCAAAATCAGCGCCGTCTTTATGCAGCGCGCCGCTTGCGTCTAGCAAATGCGCGCCTGGCGCGCGTTGACTAATTTGCGTTCGCGCTTTCGGTCAGCTTTCGGGCCGCTCCGGCGCCAGCAATTCGCGCAAGCCGGCCATCAGATCATCGGCGATTTCTTCAATGTCCTCCTCATCGCCGTCATCGGCGGCGGCGTGAGCATTGTATTGCGCCTGCACGATTTCCTCGCGCAAAGCGGCGGCGAATTCCTCGTCTTCCATAAGGTCGCGCGCGCCAAAACCCTCTGCGAGCACGCGTATCGCGGTTTCAACGGCGTACATGCGGAACTCCATGTCCCGCAGCCGATCTTCAAGCTCCATCACCGCCTCCTGGTCGCGATGTCTCAGCTATCGGGGGATTCGGGTCGACGCAGCGCCTTCCTCCCGCCAATGTCGCAGCTTCTCTGATGATTTCTCGATCGGTTGAACACTTGGCCATGAGCGAAGCGGAGAGCAGCGTTTGGGAATGGGACCGCTATTGGCGCTCGCGCCGGATAGCGGCCTGCATGGAAACCGCAGCGGGCGGCTATGCAGAGGCCATCGCCAGCCATTGGCGCGCCTTCGCTGCTGGATTGAGTGAAGGTGCGCGCGTGCTCGATGTCGGCGCGGGCAATGGCGCGGCGGGCCTTGAAATCGCGCGTTCACACTCAAGCGCGCGCATAGATGGCGTCGACCTGGCGGAGATCGAACAGGAAGCAGCGCTCGCCCGTACACCCGAGATCGCCGGTCGCTTCACCCTGCATTCGCGCACCGACATGACCGCGCTGCCCTTCGCCGATGAGAGCTTCGACGCCGCCGTCTCCCAATTCGCCATCGAATATGCCGACATGGCGAAGGC